>NZ_CALRZC010000132.1:0-23200 GCF_943372545.1 Variovorax sp. YR752
TGCGCAGCCGCAGCGTCTGCGTCTCGCCGTCGCGCAGCTGCCATTCCCAGGGTGCGGCCCGGCCGCTGGTGGGCGAGGCGTAGTTGATCGCGAAGTGCTGCGGCAGGTCGGCCGGCGTGCGCGGCGTGCCGTGCTGCGTAAGGTACGCCGGGCTCGCGCAGTTGATGAGCGTGAAATGCCCCAGCGGCCGGGCCACGAGGCTGCTGCTGGCGAGCGGGCCGACGCGCAGGGCGCAGTCCACGCCTTCGAGCACGAGGTCGACCGCGCGGTCGCTGGAACCGAGTTCCAGTTCGACCGCCGGGTGGCGCGCAAAGAAGTCCGGCAGCGCCGGCGCGATCAGCAGGCGCGCGATGCGGCTGGGCACATCGACCTTGAGTCGCCCGCTCACGCTGCTGTGCGCGGGCTGGAACTGCTGCTCCATGTCTTCCATGTCGGCCACCAATGCGCGCGCCCGCTCGAGCAGCACCTCGCCGTCGGGCGTGAGGCCCACGCGGCGCGTGGTGCGGTGCAGCAGGCGCGAACCCAGGCGGGCCTCGAGTTGCTGGATGGCGGTCGAGATGGTGGCGCGCGGCAACGCCAGCCGGTCGGCGGCACGCGTGAAGCTGCCGGTTTCGGCCACGCGCAAAAAGACCTGGAGGAGTTCGATGCGGTCCATGGCGGCGTGGCTGATTGTTCGTAATTTTCAGAACAGTCTAGCCTTGAATGAATGATTTATCTGCAACTTGGCGATCAATAGACTGGCGGCTCGTCACACATCCCGTCCCGGGTTTTCTTCATTCATCCAGAGGAGTTCATCCATGTCCGCACGCACGCTCACGAACAAGGTCGCCGTCATCGCCGGCGGTGGCAAGAACCTCGGTGCCCTCATCGCCCATCTGCTGGTCGACGGCGGCGCCCGCGGCATCGCCATCCACTACAACAGCGACAGCTCGCGCGCCGAGGCCGAGCAAACGGCCGCCGCGCTGAAGGCCAAGGGCGCCGACACGCTGCTGGTGCAGGGCGACCTCGCCGTGGTCGAGAACAACGTGAAGCTGTTCGACCAGGCCGTGAAGCACTTCGGCCAGGTCGACCTGGCGATCAACACGGCGGGCGTGGTGATCAAGAAGCCGATCCTGGACATCACCGAGGCCGACTACGACAAGAGCTTCGACGCCAATTCCAAGGCGGCCTTCTTCTTCATCCAGCAGGCCGGCCGCACGATGGCCGACGGCGGCAGCATCGTGACGCTGGTGAGCTCGCTGCTCGCGGCCTACACGCCGTTCTATGCCATCTACCCGGCGGCCAAGGCAGCAGTGGAGCACTTCACGCGCGCGGCCTCCAAGGAGTTCGGCGAGCGCGGCATCTCGGTGAACGCCATCGGCCCGGGCCCGATGGACACGCCGTTCTTCTACGGCCAGGAAAGCCCCGAGGCCGTGGCGTACCACAGCACGGCCGCCGCGCTCAGCAAGTACTCGAAGAAGGGCCTCACCGACATCGAGGACATCGCGCCCATCGTGCGCTTCCTGGTCACCGAGGGCTGGTGGATCACGGGCCAGACGATCTTCGCCAACGGTGGCTACACCACGCGCTGACCCGGCAACATCGGGCACGATCAATCCGGGAGGACAACGCAGATGCACACAGTCATGGTGATGGGAGGCGGCTTCGCGCTGCTGGTGGTGTTTCTTCTGGCCGGCCGCTTCATGGGCGACGGCTCGTCGATGGCGCTGGCCGCTGCGGCCAAGTGGTTCATTCCGGCGTGGTTCGTCGGCGCGGGCATCAACATGGCCGTGGGCGTGCTCAAGGCCGGGTACTCGGTGGCCGAGGAGCTGCCGATCTTCCTGTTCATCTTCGCGGTGCCCGCTTTGGTGGCGGGGTTGCTGTGGTGGAAGTTCGGGCGCTGACATTGCCCTGAATGCCCCCGTGCCGGCGGCGTCATCGCGCCACGGCACAATCGTCGGATGCTCATGTATCCGCAGATCAATCCCGTCGCCTTGCAGCTGGGGCCGGTGGCCATTCACTGGTACGGCCTGACCTACCTGGCGGCCTTCGCGCTGTTTTACTTTCTCGGCACGCGCCGCCTGCGCCACGAGCCGTTCCGCTCGCTGGCCACGGCCGGCGTGTGGCAACGCAAGGACATCGAGGACATCCTGTTCCTCGGCGTCATGGGCGTCATCGTCGGCGGCCGGCTCGGCTACTGCCTGTTCTACAAGCCCGAGTACTACCTCACGCACCCGCTCGAGATCCTGTATGTGTGGCAGGGCGGCATGAGCTTCCACGGCGGCCTGCTCGGCGTGGTCGGCGCCATGGTGTGGTTTGCGCGTTCGCGTGCGCGGCCGTTCTGGCAGGTGATGGATTTCGTCGCGCCCTGCGTGCCGACCGGCCTGGCCGCGGGCCGCGTGGGCAACTTCATCAACGGCGAACTGTGGGGCCGTTTCAGCAGCCCCGATCTGCCGTGGGGCATGGTGTTCCCCCAAAGCGGCTCGACGCTGCCGCGCCATCCGTCGCAGGTCTACCAGTTCCTGCTCGAAGGCCTGTTGCTGTTCGTCGTGATGTGGCTCTACGCGCGCAAGGAGCGCAAGCAGGGGCAGGTGGCCGCCGTGTTCCTTATCGGCTATGGCGTGCTGCGCTTCGTGGCTGAGTACTTTCGCGAGCCGGACGATTTCCTGGGCCTGCGTGCACTGAGCCTGAGCCAGGGCCAGTGGCTCAGCGTGCCGATGGTGATCGGCGGCATCGCGCTGTGGATCTGGTTCGGCCGGGCCGGCAAGACCGGCAGCACCGCGCGCGCCTGATCTCTCAGTCCTCCGCACAACGCGGCGCAGCACCTTCGGGTGCGCGCCGCTTTTTTTCGTCCGTCTCAGGGTAATTCCGGGCCGCTGGGGCAGGGCGTGGCCCTTGCATTGCATTAACTGTCCGCTCACAATTATGCGTAATTACAGGAAATTACGCGAAACGCCCACCGACTTTCCGAGTCTTCAACGCATGCGCCTGGTCCCCAATTCCCTCCACGACGAAGTCGCCGCCACGCTGCGCGAGCAGATCTTCGACGGCACGCTGGCGCCCGGCAGTTTCGTGGACGAGGCGGCCCTGTGCGAGCGGCTGTCGATTTCGCGCACGCCGCTGCGCGAGGCGCTGAAGGTGCTCACCGCCGAAGGCCTGCTGCGCCACGAGCCGCGCCGCGGCTGCTTCGTGAACGAGGTGACCGAGCGCGACCTCGACGAGATCTTTCCGGTCATTGCGCTGCTCGAAGGGCGTTGCGCCTACGAGGCTGCGCGCAACGCCAGCGACGCCGAGCTGAACGAGCTCGACGCATTGCACGAGCGCCTGGTGCGCCACGCCAAGGCGCGTCGCATCAACGACTACTACGCCACCAACCACATCATTCACGAGGCGATCATCAAGCTCGCCGACAACAAGTGGCTGGCCCAGGTGATCGGCGACCTGCGCAAGATCTTGAAGCTCGCGCGGCTGCAGCAGCTGCACGCGCCGGGGCGGCTCGACCAGAGCCTGTCGGAGCACCTGGCCGTGTTCGCGGCGCTCAAGGCGCGCGACAGCGAAGGCGCCGACGCCGCCATGCGCACCCACATGACGCGCCAGCGCGAGGCGCTGCGCGAAGTGATGCAACAGCAGAAATCCCGGGTGATGCCGTGACAGGCACCGCCCATATAGCCAACGGCACAGGAGCAGATCGATGAGTGCGACCGAGTGGTTCCAGGCGCGCCTGCGCATGGGCGAATCGTCCAAGGTCCCCGTGGCGAGCAACGGCGCCACGAAGGGCTCGGCCCGCCACACGCCCAAGCCCAGCGCCCGCACCACCGCCGAGCGGCTGCAGGCCACGCTGCGCAAGGCCGACGAGGCGCTGTCGCCGCGCACGCTGCGCCGCGTGCTCGCCGAACTGCAGGCCGTGATCGATCCGCGCGTGAGCGAGGTCGAAGGCGGCCGCCGCGCCCATGCCATCGCGCAGGCCTACGCCGGCGCCTCGCCCGAAGAGCGCCGTGACTACTGGGCGCTCATGAGCGAGCACTTCGCCGCCGACGCGGGCAAGCTCAACAGCGCGCGCGACCAACACCAGACCGCCGTCGGCACGCCCGACGAAGGACAGGCCGAGCTGCGCCTGCGCCGCGCGCTGGTGTCGCCGCGCATGCGGCTGCTGCAGCGCTTCGCGGTCGAGCCCGGCGGCATGCGCTTTCTGGTCGACCTGCGCGCCGACCTGCTGCCGTGCCTGAAGTCCGACAAGCGCCTGCTCGCGCTCGAGGCCGAGCTGGAGCACCTGTTTTCCACCTGGTTCGACGTGGCTTTTCTCGAGCTGCGCCGCATCGACTGGAACTCGCCGGCCTCGCTGATCGAGAAGCTCATCCGCTACGAAGCGGTGCACGACATCAAGAGCTGGTCCGATGTGAAGAACCGGCTCGACGACAGCGACCGCCGCTGCTACGGCTTCTTCCATCCGCGCCTGCCGAACGAGCCGCTCATCTTTGTCGAGGTGGCGCTGGTCGACCGCATCAGCGAAGGCATCATGCCGCTGCTCGACGAGGCCGCCGTGCCGGTGCAGCCGGCCAAGGCGACCACCGCGATCTTCTATTCGATCAGCAACACGCAGACCGGCCTGCGCGGCGTGAGCTTCGGTGACTCGCTCATCAAGCGCGTGGTCGAGACCCTGCAGGACGAACTGCCGCGCCTGAAGACCTTTGCCACGCTGTCGCCCATTCCGGGCCTGCGCACATGGCTCGCCAAAAACGCCGCCGAGCTGCTGCCGCGCCTGGACGAGAAGCGCGAAGCCGAACTCGGCCGCCTCGTCGGCTCGGTGCCGCCGACGGCCGAGCGCTTGCTCGCTGCAGTCGATGCGGCCGCGGAACTCGACGCCAAATCGCCGCTGCGCCAGTGGCTGCTGCAGGTCGCCGCCGAGTACCTGGGCCGCACGCTGGTCGACGGCACGCCGGCCGACCCGGTGGCGCGCTTTCACCTGGGCAACGGCGCGCGCGTCGAGCGGCTCAACTGGGCCGGCGACCCGTCGACCAAGGGGCTCAAGCAGTCGTATGGCCTCATGGTCAATTACCTGTACGACCTCAAGCGCCTGGACCGCCATCGCACCTGGCTGGCCGAAGGCAAGATCGCAGTTTCGGGAGACATCGAAGGCCTGTTTCTCAAAAAAGGCTGAGTCCGTTCGCTTCGCCGCGGCAGCGCTGCGGCCCGCACCTTGACCGCCGGAGGGCGGCAACTTCCACAACGACGACGACAGGAGACAAGACAGATGACGCAACAGAGTTTTCAACGACGCGATGTGCTGCGCGTCGCCGCCGCTGCCGGGGCCGTGGCCCTTTGCGGCGGTGCGCGCGCCCAAGGCTGGCCGACCAAGCCGGTGACCATGGTGGTGCCGTTCCCGGCCGGCGGAGGCACCGACGCCTTCGCCCGCCCGCTGTCGGCACAGTTCTCACGCGCGGCAGGCCAGACGCTGGTCATCGACAACCGCGGCGGCGCGGGCGGCACCGTGGGCGCGAGCATCGCGGCCAAGCTGCCGGCCGACGGCTACTCGCTCTTCATGGGCGCCGTGCACCATGCGATCGCGCCGTCGATCTACCCCAAGCTCGACTACGACCTCGAGAAAGACTTCGTGCCCCTGATGCTGCTGGCCAACGTGCCGCAGGTGGTGGTGGTCAACCCGAAGCGGGTGCAGGCCGCGACCATTCAGGAGCTCATCGCCACGGTCAAGCGCAACCCCGGCAAGCTCAACTACGGTTCGGCCGGCTCGGGCACCTCGCACCACCTCGCGGGCGAGCTGTTCAAGCTGCAGACCGGCACCTTCATCACCCACATTCCGTACCGCGGCGCGGGCCCGGCGCTGTCCGACCTGATCGCGGGCAACGTCGACCTGATGTTCGACGGCCTGGGTTCTTCCGCGCAGCACATCAAGGGCGGGCGCATCAAGGCGCTCATGGTCGCCGGTGCCAAGCGCAACCCCGCATTCCCCGACGTGCCCTGCGCCGCCGAAGTGGGCCTGCCCGACTACACCGTCACCACCTGGTACGGCCTGTGGGCGCCCAAGGGCACACCGGCCGAAGCGCAGACGCAGATCATCGACACGATGAAGAAGGCGCTCGGCACCGACGAACTCAAAGCCATCTGGGCGCAGAACGGCTCCGAGATTCCGAACGTCACGAACGCCGCCTACGGCCGGTTCGTCAACGCCGAGATCAAGCGATGGGCGACCGTCGTGAAGGCCTCGGGCGCCAAGCTCGAATGAGCGATCGGCAGGTCTCGCTGCGCCGCGAAGGCGCCGTGGCGGTCGTCACGCTGTCGAACCCGGGGCGCCTCAATGCGATGACGCGCGCCATGTGGCGCGAGTTGCGTGCGGTGTTCGACGGCCTGCGTGCCGACGACGACTCCGCGCTGCGCTGCGTCGTCGTGCGCGGGGAGGGCGGTGCCTTCTGCGCGGGCGGCGACATCTCCGAGTACCCCTCGTTCCGCTTCGAGGAAGCGAGCCTGCGCGAGTTTCACGAGAACGAAGTCTGGGCCGCGCTGCAGGCGATGCTCGACTGCCCGCTGCCGCTGGTGGCCCAGATCGAAGGCGCCTGCATGGGCGCCGGCGTCGAGATCGCGAGTTGCTGTGACATCCGCCTGGCCGGCGCGTCGTCGAAGTTCGGCGCGCCGATCGCGAAGCTGGGCTTCCCGATGGCGCCGCGCGAAGCCGCGTTGGTGCATGGCGCCATCGGCGACGTGCTGGCGCGCGACATGCTGCTGGCCGCCGGCGTGCATGGCGCGCAGCGGCTGTACGACGCCGGCTTTCTGCTGCACGTGCTGCCCGACGCCGAGGTGCCGGCCGCCGCGCAGGCGCATGCCGCGCGCATCGCCGCGCTGTCGCCGCAGGCCGCACGCCTGCACAAGGCCACCTTCACCGCACTGAAGCGCGGCGGCACGGCGGCACAGCAGCTGCTGGCCACCGCGTATGACTACGCCGACACCGCCGAGCACCGCGAAGGCATCGATGCCTTCCTGGCCAAGCGCCCTCCGAATTTCCGCTCTTCCTGAGCCTGCCGTTCGATGATGACGAAGATGATGAAGACGAAGTCCTCCCCCAACGCCAACCTGTTCGCCGCCTTGCGCGCGGCCTTTCCCGCCGACCTCGACGCCATCGCGGTCGAGACCGAGAACGGCCTGCACTACTCGTGGCGCGACCTCGACCGCGCCAGCGCGATGATCGCCAACCTGCTCGACGGCCTGAAGCTCGAGAAGGGCGCGCGCGTCGCCGTGCAGGTCGAGAAATCGGTCGAGGCCATGCTGCTGTACCTCGCGACCTTGCGTGCGGGCTACGTGTTCCTGCCGCTCAACACGGCCTACCAGAGCGCCGAGATCGAGTACTTCATCGGCAACGCCGAGCCCGCCGTGGTCGTGTGCACCGGCCGCAATGCGGCCTGGGTGCGCCCCATCGCCGAAGCAGCCGGCACGCGCCATGTGTTCACGCTGGACGACGACCGCACCGGCACGCTGCTCGATGCCGCGGCGCGCTGCAGCGATCGCCACACCGTGGCCATCAAGAAGCCCGACGACCTCGCCGCCATCCTGTACACCAGCGGCACCACGGGCCGCAGCAAGGGCGCGATGCTCACGCACCGCAACCTGCTGTCGAACGCCGAAGTGCTCAAGACCTACTGGGGCTGGAAGAAGGGCGACGTGCTGATCCACGCGCTGCCCATCTTCCACGTGCACGGCCTGTTCGTGGCGCTGCACGGCGCGCTGCTCAACGGCAGCAAGATGCTGTGGTTCTCGAAGTTCGACCCCAAGCGCATCGTCGCCAAGCTGCCCGAAGCCACCGTGTTCATGGGCGTGCCCACGCTCTACGTGCGCCTGCTGGCCGAGCCCGGCCTCACGCGCGAGGCGGTGCGCACCATGCGCCTGTTCGTCGCGGGCTCGGCGCCGCTGCTCATCGAAACGTTTGACGAATGGCGCGAGCGCACCGGCCACACCATCCTCGAACGCTACGGCATGAGCGAGACCGCGATGCTCACGTCCAACCCGTATGACGCGAAGAAGGGCGAGCGCCGCGGCGGCACCGTCGGCTTCGCGCTGCCCGGCGTTCAGCTGCGCGTGCGCGACGACGAGGGCAAGGACCTGCCGGTCGACGAAATCGGCGGCATCCAGGTGAAGGGCCCCAACGTGTTCGCCGGCTATTGGCGCATGCCCGAGAAGACCAAGGAAGAGTTCACCGCCGACGGCTTCTTCAAGACCGGCGACGTGGGCAAGATCGATGCGCGCGGCTACATCACCATCGTCGGGCGCAGCAAGGACCTGATCATCAGTGGCGGCTACAACGTGTACCCCGCCGAGATCGAGGGCTACATCAACGAGATGGCCGGCGTGGCCGAAAGCGCCGTCATCGGCGTGCCGCACCCCGACTTCGGCGAGGTGGGCGTGGCCATCGTGATCCCCAAGGCGGGCGCCGCGATCGACGCCGACGCCATCGTGGCCGAGCTCAAGGCCAAGCTCGCGAACTTCAAGATCCCGAAGCGCTGCTTCGTCGTTCCCGAGTTGCCGCGCAACACCATGGGCAAGGTGCAGAAGGCGCTGCTGCGCGCCGAGCACAAGGCGCTGTTCGCCTAGGTTCTCGCGATCCTCGGCGCGAGGGCCGTGATGCGCGGCTCGTGAAAGATCAGCGCGTCCACTTCGCCGGGTGAAGGCCGGCGGAACTCGACGCCGAAGCCTTCCAGCGTGTCGACCTTGAAGTTGCGCCCGTTGGCCGGCAGCAACCGGTGGGTCGGCTGGCCCGGAATCGTCATGGCGAGCTGGCCCATGGCGTCGAGCCTGATCTCGATCACGCGGCCGCTGTGCAGGTAGTCGCCGGCGCAGAGCTTGCGGAAGGCCGCATCGAGCACATCGCCGGCCGCGACACGGCGAAACACGATGTCGTCGACCATCTGCTCGAACGGAATTTCGAGGCGGTCGATGCGTCCCTGCCGGTCGTAGCGGAAGGTGACGGTGCGGTCGCTGGGGTGCAGCAGCGTCGGCCGGTCGGGTGTGACGAACACGTCGTAGTGGCGGTGTTCGAGCGTGTCTTCGACACCGCGCCACCGCCACGCGAGCCCGTCCGCCTGCTGCTCGATGCGGACCCGTCCGTAGGCCGGGTGGTCGTAATCGCCGACATAGTCTTCCAGCGCATGGCTCGGCCGCGTGCCGCTCTGGCGCACGTCGGCCTTGGCTTTCTTGTCGATCTCGATCTGGTCGAGGGCCTGCTTGCGCCGGGGCGCCAGCCGGCCGAACCAGTCGATCGGGTCGCGGCCGCAGAGGCGGTCGAGCACCGCGTAGGTGAGGATGGCGTTGGTGCTGCCCGGCGCGCGGTTGGTGAGCACCACCACGCCGGCGCGGCGCTCGGGCTGTATCGTCATGAGCGTGCCCCAGCCGGCCCAGGAGCCCGAGTGGGCGATGGTGCGCTCGCCGCGGTAGTGCTCGCAGAACAGGCCGAGGCCGTAGTGCGAGTCACCGATCTCGGTGAATTCGGAGCGCGCCATGTGCACGCGCGGCGTGGTCATTTCGCGCAGCGCCTGCGCCGAGAGCAGCTGCCGTTCGCCCGCCTTGCCGTCGAGCAGAAAGCGCGCCCATTTCGCCATGTCCGAGACCGACGCGTTGATGCCGCCAGCGGGTGTGGCGCGAATGGGTGACAGCGGCGTGCGGTGGCGTTCGTTGCCGTCCATCGCGTGCGGGCGCGCGCCGTCTTCGGCCGCGCCGAGCGCTTCGATGGAAAAGCCGAAGTGCTTGAAGCCCAGCGGCCGCATCAGGTGCTCGGTGGTGAAGTCCTGGTAGCTCTGGCCGCTGATCCGTTCGGTGACCATGCCCGCGACGAGGTAGCCGAGGTTCGAGTACTGGAAGGTGTCGCGCAGGTCCTTGTTCGGCGCGAGGTGCCTGAGCGCCGCCAGCATCTGCGCGTTGCTCAAGTCGCCGGGCATGTGGATCCAGTCGTGGCGTGGCAGCCCGCTGTGGTGGCACAGCAGATCGCGCACGGTCAGGCGCCCGGTCACCACCGGATCGCGCAGGCGGAATTCGGGAAGCACCTCGCGCACCGGCTGGTCCCAGTCGAGCTTGCGTTCGTCGACCAGCAGGCCGAGTCCGGCCGCGGTGAACGACTTGGTGAGGGAGCACAGCAGAAACTGCGTGTCGGGGGTCACGGGCAGGTCCGTGTCGGTGTCTCGCACGCCGTAGCCTTTCAGCACGGCAATTTCGCCGTCCTGGATGACGGCCAGCGCGAGCCCGGGGACTTTCCATTCCTTCATCGAGGCTTCGACGAGGCTGTCGAGATCGTTCCACATGGGTGGGGCTCCTTGCCTTGGTTGCCTGGGATAGGGTCGCGCATCCTACGGCATCCCGACCGCCCGACCGTGCATGTGCCTAGGTCATGGCAAGCCCGTTCATGAGCCCGCTGCCCGCGTGGCAGTTGATGTATTCGTAGCGTTGCTCGTCGGCTTTCAGCACCGACACCTCGTGGTACACGCGCAGCTGCAGCTGGAAGTTCAGCGCCTGCACGTAGCGCATGAAGCTGCCGAAGATCGCGACGTGTGTGGGGTGCGACTCGGCCCAGCGCTCCATGTCGGCGAGCGAGCGCCAGTAGCTCAGGCCGAAAGACTTCTGCAGCGGCGCGCCGGCCGCGTCGAGGTGGTGCATGTAGCGGTTGCTGTAGCAGCCGATGGCCAGGCCCTGGTCGCGCAGGAAGTCCATGCCTTCGCGCAGCACCGGCTCCATGTCTTCGAGGTAGAGCGTGCGTTCCTGGCCCGTGGTGTCGGTCCATTCCTGGCCCGAACGGATCATCGCGATGTTCTCGTGGCCGGCAATGCGCACGCGTTGCCCCAATGCCGGCGTGCCCGTGACGACGGCGCGCATGCCCGAGGGCGCCAGCGCATCGGTCTGCGACAGCGCAATGCGGTCGCGCATCGAACCCCAGTAGCCGTGTTCCTGCAACTCGCCGCTGACGTCGCCCATGACCACGCCGACGCCTTCCATGCGGTCCGGCGTGTTGAACATGGTCTCGAAGTGCTCGACGCGCGGCGAGGCGATTTCGCGGAAGTAGCCCAGGCCTTCCGTCAGGCGTTCGTCGGCGCGCCACCATGCGTCGATCTCGGGCGTTGCGAGCCAGCGTGCGTGGGCCGCCGCGTCGTGCCAGTACGCGATGGCGATCATGTTGTCGAAGCCGTCGGCATCGACGAAGTGCGTCAGATCGTGGTGGCCCGGCCCGTCGGGCAGCGCGAAGCTGCGCACGATCTTCTGTAGCGCGGCGCAGGCGCGGCCCTGCATGTCGGGGCCACGCGACTGCACGCCGAAGCAGCCCATGACCACCTGCGTGACGGAGGTGGGCGCGCGGGCCGACCAGACGGGGTAGGGCGGCGTGTAGTCGTCCTCGACGCGGCGGTGCCGCGTGCGGGGGCATTTCAGATGCTCGGCAATGGCGGATTCCATGGTGCGGCTCCGTCGTCGTTCAGGCCACGACCGGCTCGGGCACGCTGCCTTCGGGCTCCGGCGTGAGCTGCACCACCACGGGCGTGCGGCGCGTCTTGTTCAGCAGCAGCTGCGTGACGTCGGGCCGCGAGTAGTGGCCGCTCGGGTCGGCCGCCGCCTTGGCGAGCGCGATCATGCCGAGGTCGATGTCGGCGATCACCAAGCCTTCGGCGTCCTCGGCCAGCGGTGTGCCCAGCGGCGAACCGTCGGGGCCGTAGATGCGCGCATGCCCGCCGCCGACGCCCAGCATCTGCCGCTTGCCGTCGTCGGTGCACATCAGCTCGCTCATGGCCTTCGACACCGTGGCGCAGGGCGCGATGACGAAGCAACCGCCCTCGACCGCATACACCTGGCTCGCGGCGTTGTTGACCTCGTGGCCCAGCGCGTAGGCTGCGCCGCGGTAGAGCGAAAAGCTTGGCCACGCGCCGCAGTGGATCTGCTCGTTCTGCGCATACATCGCGTACTTGCTCAGCGGCTGCAGGTGCTCCCAGCAGCACAGCGAGCCGATGTTGCCCAGCGGCGTCTCGACCACGTGCAGGTCGGCGCCGTCGCCTTCGCCGAACACCGTGCGTTCCACGTGCGTGGGCTTGAGCTTGCGGCGCGTCTGCACGGTGCGGCCCTGGTCGTCGATCAGCGCCTGCGCGATGTACAGGCTGCCCGCCGCTTTCTCGCTGTAGCCGAGCGAGAGCCAGATCTTGTGCTGGCGCGCGGCAGCCTGCAGGCGCTCGAACTCGGGCGAGCCGACGACCAGCGAGTTGTCGTGGTAGCGCTGCACGAACTGCATGCCCCAGGCCGGCGAGTCGAGCCACGTCCACCACGGATAGCCGGGCACCCAGGTCTCGGGAAAGGCGATGAGCTGCACGCCCTGTTGCGCGGCCTGCGCCATCAGGTCGATGGTCTTGTCGATGGTGGCGTCGAGGTCGAGGAACACAGGGGCGGCCTGCACGGCGGCGACGCGAAGCTTGGGGTGGACGGTGGTCGGCATGGGGTGTTCTCCAGAGTGCAATGAACGTAACGAAATCCCCGCCGTGCGCACCGGGTTTGCGCGGTGGCATGCGGGTTGCATGAAGCGTAGATTCGCGCCGCCGGAACGCCTTGACCCGGATTGGCGGCGTTCTTGTTCCAGCGTTGCATGCGCCTTTGCGAAGGCCTTCCGAGGACCCCGATGACCCATCTGCTCAGCACCGATGCCGTTTCGCGCGACCAGCGGCTCGCGTACTGGACCGACATGATTTGCAACGTCTACGTGCAGCTCGAATGCGATGCGGTGCGCCCCGGTGACGGCGGCGACTTCGAGGGCAGCATCCGCCAGCACGCGCTGCCCGGCCTCGGCATGTCGGTCGTGACCTCGCGCGCGCAGAAGGTGATGCGCACGCCGCGCCACATCGCGGCGTCGAGCGACGACTGCTTTCTTGTCAGCATCCAGGCGCGCGGGCAGGGCGTGGTGCGCCAGGACGGGCGCGACGCCGTGCTCGGCGCCGGCGACTTCGCGCTGTACGACAGCACGCGGCCCTACGAGTTGCTGTTCGACCAGCCCTTCGAGCAGATCGTGCTCAAGCTGCCCGGCGAGCGGCTGCGCAGCGAACTGCGCGACACCGAGGCGCTCACGGCCACCACGGTGTCAGGGCGCGAGGGCGCGGGGCACCTGCTGCTGGGCATGATCCGCACGCTGCGCGAAGACTTCGACGCGCTGCAGCCGGCCTCGGCACTGGCGGTGGCGCACGGCGTGCAGAACATCCTCGTGGCCGGCCTGCAGACGCTGCCCGCGGCGCACGCCCCGGCGCTCAGCAACCTCACGGCGTACCACCTGGGGCGCGTGAAGCAGCGCATCGACGAGCAGCTGGCCGATCCGACGCTGTCGGTGGGCACGCTGGCGGCGCAGCTGGGCATGTCGGTGAGCCACATCCACCGCGTGTTCAAGAGCGAGCCGCTGACGCCGTCGCAGTACATCTGGGAGCGCCGCCTCGACGCGTGCAGCCGCGACCTGCTGGAGCCGCGCCTGGCAGGGCGGCCGGTGGGAGAGATCGCGTATGGGAGGGGGTTCAACGACGCGGCGCATTTCAGCCGCGCGTTTCGCGAGCGCTTCGGATGTTCGCCGCGCGAATGGCGGCGGCAGCGCGCGCAGCAATGACTGCGGCGACGGCGCATCGGCCGTCGCCGGGTTGACGGGTCTGCTTACTGGACCAGCAGTACCGAGATGTCGGTCTCGGCCACGACCTTGGTCGCCACCGAACCCATCAGCGCGCGGCCCAGGATGCCGTGGCCGTGCGTGCCGAGCACGATCATTTCGGCCTTCGATTCGCTGGCCGACTTGAGAATTTCTTCGGCCGCGTGGCCGTGGCGCGCATCGGCGGTGAAGTTGGCCACGCCCTTGTCGGCGAACCAGGCCTTCACCGGGTCGAGCACCTTGGCGTTTTCCTCGGCGTAGTAATCGGTGACGATTTCCTTGCTGAGGTGTCGTGCCACGTGGCCGGAGATGCCGGTGCAGACATTCACCACCACCAGCTCATGGCCGTCCACGAACATGGCGCGGTTGGCGAGCAGGTAGTTGAGGGCTTTTTGCGTGTAGGCGCTGCCGTCGACGGCAATGAGGATTTTCATGGCTTTCCTTTTACGACTATGAACAACAGCTGCATAGGATGGCACAGGAACGCCGGTGAACGTTTGATATGCCTCAGCCGCGCAGGCCCTTCCAGAGCATGTAGGCGGCCAGCAGGTACAGGATGCTCGCGAACACGCGCTTGAGCTTTTTCACCGGCAGGCTGTGCGCGGCCTTGGCGCCCAGTGGCGCGGTGAACACGCTGCAGGCCGCGATCACCACGAGCGCGGGCAGCCAGATATAGCCGAAGGCGCCGGCCGGCAGGCCCTGCACCGACTGGCCGGCGAGCACGTAGCCCAGCACGTTGGCCACCGCAATCGGAAAGCCCAGCGCCGCGCTGGTCGCCACCGCGTTGTGGATCGCGACGTTGCACCAGGTCATGAACGGCACGCTGATGAAGCCACCGCCCGCGCCCACCAGGCCCGAGATGAAGCCGATGGTGCCGCCCGCCGCCAGTTGGCCGCCGGTGCCGGGCATCTGGCGCGTCGGCTTGGGCTTCTTGTCGAGAAACATCTGCGTGGCCGAGAAGCCCACGAACAGCGCGAAGAAGATGGCGAGCGCCGTGCCCTTGAGCAGCGCGAACACGCCCAGGCTGCCCGCGAGGCTGCCGATGACGATGCCGGGTGCCAGGCGCTGCACGATGTCCCAGCGCACCGCGCCGCGCTTGTGGTGCGCGCGCACGCTGGACACCGACGTGAAGATGATCGTCGCCATCGAGGTCGCGATCGCCATCTTCACCGCGAGGTCGGCCGGCACGCCGCGCTGGCCCATGATGATCGTGATGAACGGCACCATCAGCATGCCGCCGCCGATGCCCAGGAGGCCCGCGAGGAAACCGGTGCCCAGGCCGAGCGCGGCGAGTTCGGCGATCAGGAGCGGGTCGAGCAGTGCGGTGAAGTTCACGGGGTGTTGGGAAAAAGAGCGGCTGAAAAAGCAACGGCCCCGTGCAGTGAAGCAGGGGGCCGTGGCGGGAAAAGGTGTCTGCAGATGGTGTGCCGGACCCGCATCCTGAACCAGGGTTCAGGTGGGCGAGGGCAGCAAGACTTCGGGTTCATCTGACGCGAGATGATCACGCCCGTCTAGCGATGTACCAAGCCCGGCTCCGGAGAGCATTGGAACAAGGAAATATTAAGCCCGACACGTCTGCAGACGAAGTGGATTTTACGCCCCGTCTGCGTCGCGCCGCGTGCCTTCAGAGCAAATGTCCATCGCCCGCCAGGGCTTGATCGAGTCTTTGAATGAGCTGGGCGGCCTGCGGGTCGGTGTCACCGGAGGTTCCGCCGGTGCTGGCGGCCGTTGCAACTGCGACGGCAGGGGCCGGTGCGGCGGCGGCAGCGGCCTGTTGTGCGGCGAGATCGAAAGCCAGGTTCAGCGAGGCGAGCACGGCGATGCGATCGCGGGCCTTCACCTTGCCTGCATCGCGGATCTTGCACATGGCCGCGTCCACGCGGTCGACGGCCTCGCGCAGTTGCGCCTCACCGCCGTCGGGACAGCCGAGCAAGTAGCTCTGGCCCATGATCTGTACTTCAATCTGCTTCATGCGTGATGGGAATCTTCGGAAGGGGGTTCGGCCGGCAGCCGTTCGAGCAGGGCATCGAGGCGCGTGCGGGCCGCGGCGAGCCGCGACTTCAGGCCGTCGCGTTCACGCGTGAGCGCATCGACCTGTTCCTGCAGCAGCACATTGGTGCGCTGCACCTCTTCGTGACGCACAAGCAGGCGTTCCACACGCTCGGCGATCTGGTCGATGGGGCTGGAGGCGGGCATGGTTGGCGATTGTAGTTTCCCGGGAATTCGGAAGGTCTGGCGCACCGCGCGGGCGCGCGCCGGACGTGGCCGAGATTCTGGGGCCTGCGCCGCCTGCGATCAAACCTCGTGTGGCGTGGCCGCCCCGTGGGCCTAAAATCTCGCCCGTTGGTGCTCGCGGCGTGGTTCGCACGGCGCAGTTCAACGGGAAGCAGGAGTGGACGCCCCCCGGGGCCGATGCCGCCTGCGCTGCCCCCGCAACGGTCAAGCAGACGACGCCGCAAGGCGTCACCCCTTTCCATCCAGCCACTGGGCGCTCTGAAACAGGCGCCTGGGAAGGCGGCAAAGGGTCGATCTGCCAGCCCGGATACCGGCCAACAAGGCGGCTGCCGCATCGGCAGCCATGACGCCCATGGCGCCGGCGGGGAAGCCGGCCAGGGCATAGAAGTTCGTTCGGTTCATCCCATGATTTCCTGTGTTTCCCTCTCCAGCGGCCGCGCCAGCGTGCGCCGCAGCCGTCCCGCGTGCCTGCCGCTGACGCTCGCCCTGGCCTCGGCCTTCGGCGGCCTGGCCTTGGTGCCGCTGGCTGCGCACGCGCAAACCGCCGCTGCTGCCACGCTCGACGAGACCGTCGTCACCGCCAACCGCACGCCCCAGGCGCTGTCGGACCTGGTGGGCGATGTCTCCATCGTCGACCGCAAGACCATCGAGCGCAGCGGCGCGACCGGCGTGGCCGACGTGCTGGCGCGCCTGCCCGGCATGGAGATCTCGCGCAGCGGCGGCGTGGGCAACGCCACCAGCGTGTTCATCCGCGGCGCCGAATCACGCTTCACCGCGGTCTACCTCGACGGCGTGCGCATCGACTCGCAATCGACCGGCGGCGCCGGCTGGGAAGGCATTCCGCTGTCGCAGATCGATCGCATCGAAGTGCTGCGTGGCCCGGCCGCTGCGGTGTACGGCTCGGACGCCGTGGGCGGCGTGATCCAGCTCTTCACCAAGCGTGGCGAAGAGGGCGTGTCGCCCTACGCCGGCATCGGCTTCGGCAGCCACGGCCTGCGCCGCATCGAAGGCGGTGTGAGCGGCAAGTCGGGCCTGCTTGATTACTCGTTCGGTGTGGCGCATGAAGAAAGCAAGGGCTTCAACGTGCAACCCCTCGCCAAGCGCACGCCCTCGAAAGACGGCTTCACCAACCCCGACCGCGACGGCTACCGCAGCACCTCGGGCAACCTGAAGCTGGGTTTCCAGATCACACCCGACCAGCGCCTCGACGCCACCTTGCTCACCAGCAACACCGAGGCGGCCTACGACCCGTCGGTGAGCTTTCGCACCAAGCTGCCGATCACCTTCCGCGACGACGTCTCGACCAACGAACTGCGCACCGCCGGCCTGACCTGGTCGGCCAAGTGGAACGACATCTACAGCACCCGCCTGCAGGTGACCGATTCGCAGACCGTCTACAAGACCCAGCCATCGTTCTATCGCACCGAGACCCGCCTGCGCGGCTACCTGTTCCAGAACGAATTCCGCTTCGGCGCGCACCTGGTCACCGCCACGCTCGAGCGCCGCGAAGACGCTCTCGAAAACGCGCCGACCACCTCGGCCAAGCTGTTCTCGCGCGACCGCTCGCAGAACGCCGCCGCGTTGGGCTACGGCTATGTGAAGGGCCCGCACTCGCTGCAGTTGCACGTGCGGCACGACGACGACAGCGAGTTCGGCGGCAAGACCACCGGCAGTGCCGCCTACGGCTACGCCATCACGCCGAGCCTGCGCGCCACCGTGTCGGCTGGCACCGCGTTCCGCGCGCCCACGCTGTACCAGCGCTTCAGCGAATACGGCCTGGCGAGCCTGCAACCCGAGTCGAGCCGCAACGTCGAGCTGGGCCTGCAGTACACGGCCGGCGCCACGCAGGCCGGCATCGTGCTGTACCGCAACCGGGTGCAGAACCTCATCGTGTTCGACGGCAGCGCCAAGGGCTGCCAGTCGTCGTTCGGCTGCTACGCCAGCACGGCGCGCGCACGCTACCAGGGCGTGACGCTCACGGGCGGCCACCGCATCGGCGACGTCACGCTGCGCGCCTCGCTCGACTACCAGGACCCGCGCGATCTCGCCACCGACAACCTGCTGGCACGCCGCGCCCGGGCCCACGGCACGCTGGGCGCCGACTGGCGCGTCGCCGGCTGGACGCTGGGCGCCGAGATCCAGAGCTCGGGCAAGCGTTTCGACGACGCGGCCAACACCGTCAAGCTCGGCGGCTACACGCTGCTCAATCTGTCGGCCAGCACGCAGATCACGCGCGACCTGAACCTCGTGGCGCGCGTGGACAATGTGGGCGACAAGGACTACCAGTTCGCACGGCTCTACGCCAACGGGGGCCGCACCGCGTACGTCGGACTCAAGTGGACTCCGCAGTAAACACCCGCCGTTTCCCGCCCAGCACCACCGGCGCCGCCACCTGCGCCGCGGTGCTCGTGGCCGCGCCGGCCTCGGGGCAGGGCAAGACCACCGTCGCGGCCGCGCTCGCGCGGCTGCACGTGCGCCAGGGCCGCCGCGTGCGGGCCTTCAAGTGCGGGCCCGACTTCCTCGATCCGCACTGGCTCGCGCTGGCCACCGGCGCGCCGGTGCACTCGCTCGACCTGTGGATGACCGGCGAGGCCGACTGCCGCGCGCGCCTGCATGCCGCCGCGTGCGAGGCCGACCTGGTCATCGTCGAAGGCGTGATGGGCCTGTTCGACGGCACGCCCAGCGCCGCCGAACTGGCCGCGCGCCTGGGCCTGCCCGTGCTTGCCGTGATCGACGCGCACGCCATGACCGGCACCTTCGGCGCACTGGCCTACGGCCTGCAGAATTTCCAGCCGGGCCTGCCCTGGGCCGGCGTGCTGGCCAACCGCGTGGCCAGCGAGCGCCATGCCGACATGCTGAAGGACGCGTTGCGCGAGCCCGCCGACTGGCTCGGCGCTTTGCCGCGCAGCGCCGACTTCGCGCTGCCCGAACGCCACCTCGGGCTGGTCGGCGCGGCCGAACTCGGCGACGCGATGGAGCGGCTCGACGCTGCGGCCGACGTGCTCGCCACCACGCCGCTCGGACAGCGCGCGCCCGAGCAGTTGCCGCAGGTGCGCTTCGAGCCGGAGGCCGCTGCGCCCATCGCGCCGCTGCTGGCCGGTCGCACCATCGCCATCGCGCGCGATGCGGCGTTCTCTTTCATCTACCCGGCCAACCTCGACGTGCTCGAAGCCCTCGGCGCGCGGCTTGCGTTCTTCTCGCCGCTGGCGGATGAGCCGCTGCCGCCGTGCGACGCGGCCTGGTTTCCCGGCGGCTATCCCGAGCTGCATGCCGAAGTGCTGTCGGCCAGCGACCGGCTGCGGCTTTCGCTTGCCAATCACGTGACCACCGGCAAGCCGATCTGGGCCGAGTGCGGCGGCATGATGGCGCTGTTCGACGAACTCGCCACGCGCGACGACGCCGAACCGCACGACGTGCATCGCCTCTGGGGCGTGCTGCCGGGAAGGGCGGTCATGCAGAAGCGACTCGCCGGCCTCGGCCCGCAGCAGCTGGACCTGGGCGCGCATGCCTTGCGCGGCCACACCTTCCACTACTCGCGCTGCGAGACGCCGCTCGCGCCCGCCGCGCGCACCGTCGGCACGCGCGGTGGCGAAGCGCTGTACGTGCACGGCCCCGTGCGCGCGAGCTACTTCCATGCGTGGTTCGCGTCCAGCCCGGAGGCGACCGCGCGGCTCTTCGGCGCCATGCCCCTCGAACTCGACAGCCACGCCGCACAGGCGTCTTCCGATGCCCCTCATTGAGCACGAATTCATCCTCGGCGGCCAGAAAAGCGGCAAGTCGCGCCGTGCCGAACAGCGCGCCGCCGACTGGCTCGTCGCTGCGCCCACATCGCGCCGCGCGGTGCTGATCGCCACTGCGCAGGCCCACGACGACGAGATGCGCGATCGCATCGCGCGCCACCGGAGCGACCGCGCCGAGCGTGTACCCGGACTGCAGACCCTCGAGGAGCCGATCGAGCTGGCGCGTGCCATCGTCACGCAGAGCGCGCCCGACACGCTCGTGGTGGTCGACTGCCTCACGCTGTGGCTGACCAACCTGCTGATGCCGCTGCGCACCCAGGGTGCCGCCGTGGTCACGCGCACGCCCTCGGCGCACGCCACGCTGCTGCTCATCGCGCTGCGTGAAGCACGCGGGCCGGTGGTGCTGGTCGGCAACGAGATCGGCCTGGGCGTGATCCCGCTGGGCCGCGAGACCCGCGCCTTCGTCGACGTGCTCGGCCGACTGAACCAGGACGTGGCCGCCGCCTGCCACCGCGCGACGCTGATGGTCGCCGGCCTGCCGCTGACGCTGAAGGCGCCTGCCGCATGACGTTCGAACCCATGAAGACATGGCTGCGTGCGCTCTCGCTCGGCCTTGCGTTGGTGGTGTGCGCGCAGGCTGCGCAGGCCATCGACGTGGTCGACGAGCGCGGCGTCACCGTGCACCTGGCGCAGCCGCCGCAGCGCATCGTCTCGCTGCTGCCGTCGCTGACCGAGGGCGTCTGCGCGCTTGGCGCTTGCGACCGGCTGATCGGCGTCGACCGCTATTCCAATTCGCCCGCGCAGGTGCGTGCGCTGCCGCAGCTCGGCGGCGGGATCGACCCGAATGTCGAAGCCATCGTCGCGCTCAAGCCCGACGTGGTGCTGCTCGCCAAGTCGTCGCGCGTCACGCAGCGGCTGGAGGCGTTGGGCCTGAAGGTGATCGTGCTCGAACCCAAGAGCCACGCCGACGTGCGCCGCGTATTGAGCGCGCTCGACCAGGTGCTCGGCACGCACGAGGCGTCTGCCGTCTGGCGCGCCATCGATGCGGCCGTGTCCGCCGCGGCGCAGTCGCTGCCCGCCAGCGCCAAGGGCCTGCGTGTGTACTTCGAGGTCAACACCGGCCCGTACGCGGCGGGCGATTCGTCGTTCATCGGCGAGACGCTGGCGCGGCTCGGCGTGAAGAACATCGTGCCCGCGTCGCTCGGCCCCTTTCCCAAGCTCAACCCCGAGTTCGTCGTGCGCGCGAACCCCGACCTCATCATGGTCAGCGTGCGCAGTGCGATGGGTCTGGAGCAGCGCCCCGGCTGGGGCGGCATCCGCGCGGTGCGCGAAGGCCGCGTGTGCCGCTTCGACGCCGAGCAGACCGACGTGGTCGTGCGCCCCGGCCCGCGCATGGACGAGGCCGCGCGCCTGATGGCGCAGTGCCTGTCGGACAAGGGACGGTGAGCGGCATGCATTCAGCCCATCTGCGTCGCGTGCTGCTGCTCGGTGCCGGCTTGCTCGTGCTGGGCGCGGCGTTGCTGCTCTTCGGCCTGGGCATCGGCAGCACCGGTTTCCAGAGCCTGCTGTCCGCGCGGCACGACCCGGTGGCGCTGCAGATCGTCTGGGACATCCGCCTGCCGCGCACCCTCGGTGCATGGCTCGCGGGCGCGCTGCTCGGCCTCGCCGGTGCGGTGGCGCAGGGCCTGTTCCGTAATCCGCTGGCCGATCCGTACCTGCTGGGCAGTGCCTCGGGCGCGTCGCTCGGCGTGGCGCTGGCGCTGATGCTGTTCGGTGGCTCCGTCACCAGCACGCAATGGGTGATGCGCATCGGGCTCACAGGCGCGGCTTTCGTCGGCGCCGTGGCCGCGGTGCTGCTCACGCTGACGCTGGCGCGCGGCGTGCAACAGAC
Organism: Variovorax sp. YR752; assembly: GCF_943372545.1. Taxonomy (NCBI): domain Bacteria; kingdom Pseudomonadati; phylum Pseudomonadota; class Betaproteobacteria; order Burkholderiales; family Comamonadaceae; genus Variovorax; species Variovorax sp. YR752. Next base: position 21,488 of record NZ_CALRZC010000132.1, read on the forward strand.
CCTGCGGCTGCTGCTCGCAGGCGTGATCGTCGGCGTGGTGCTGGGCGCCGCGAAAGACCTCATCACCATCGCCTCGGCCGACATCCTGCAGGCGCTGCAGGGCTTCGTGCTCGGCAGCACCGGCTTGGTCGGCTGGACCGCCTGCGCGGTGATGGCGGCGGTCGGCTTAGCCTGCCTGCTGCTGGCCTGGGCGCTCGCGCCGGTGCTCGACGGGCTCGCGCTCGGCGAGGCCACGGCGCGCAGCCTCGGGTTGCCGCTCGGTGGCATGCGCGCCGCGCTGGTGGCGGTGCTGGCGCTGGCGACTGGCGCCGCCGTCGCGCAGACCGGCCTGATCGCTTTCGTCGGCCTCGCCGCACCGCACCTGGTGCGTTCGGTGGTCAAGACCACGCATGCGCGGCTGATCGTGTTGTCAGCGTTGATGGGCGGACTGCTGCTGATGGCAGCCGACCTGCTGGCGCGCTGGCTGATCGCACCGCAGGAACTGCCGGTGGGCGTGCTCACGGCCGTGCTCGGCGGCAGCTACCTGCTGTGGCTGATGCACCGGCGCGGCGCGAAGGGAGGCGGACTGTGAGCCGCACCCCATCCGCCGCGCTCGAAGCGCAGGGCCTCAGCGCCACGCTCGGCTCGGTCGAGGTGCTGCACAGCATCGACCTGTCGCTCGCCGCCGGCCGATGGACCAGCATCGTCGGACCGAACGGGGCCGGCAAGTCGACGTTGCTGAAAGCGCTGGCGGGCCTGCTCGCACACCGCGGCGAGGTGCGGCTCTTCGGCGAGGCGCAAGCCGCTGTGCCGGCCCGCGTGCGCGCACGGCGTCTGTCATGGCTCGGTCAGAGCGGCACGGGCGAGGGCAGCGCCGACGACCTGATGGTCTACGACGTCGCCATGCTCGGGCGCCTGCCGCACCAGCGATGGCTCGCGGCACCTAGCGACGCCGACCGCGACGCCGTGGAGCGCGCACTGCGCAGCACCCAGGCCTGGGATTGGCGCGACCGTCCGTTGGGACAGCTCTCGGGCGGTGAGCGCCAGCGTGTGCTGCTGGCGCGCGCGCTGGCGGTCGAGGCTGAGCTGCTGCTGATGGACGAGCCGCTGGCGAATCTCGATCCGCCGCATCAGGCGGACTGGATGAACACGACGCGCGAGTTGGTCGCTCAGGGCCGCACGGTGGTCAGCGTGTTGCACGAACTGCCGATGGCGCTGGCTGCGGACGAACTGGTCGTGATGAATCGGGGGCGGGTGGTGCACCACGGTGCTTGTTCCGACCCTGTGACGCACGCGGCGCTCGAACAGGTGTTCGACCATCGGATTCGCGTGCATCGCGTGGCGGACCAATGGATCGCATTGCCGCTATGACGCCTCGCGCATCGAGTCATTCAGGGCGCGCTCCCGCCGACGGGGCACCTTGCTCCGCGAATGTCCCCCGGCCTGCGGCCTCCTCCTTGATTTCGCTGCGCAAGGCACCCCATCGACGTGAGCGTCGGGCGGTGCGGTTGTTGATCGACCAGCACAACGACCGCGCTCAGTGTGCGCAGGACACAGGGTGCTTCCCGCAGCGAAATCAAGGAGGGGCGGGCTCAACCCGTCGATGCAACGGTCTGCCAGAGTACCTCAGCAGGGTTGGCAAAGCCAAGTGTCTGTCTTGGTCGACCGTTCATTTCATTGGCGATGCGATCGAACTGGGCCTGCGTGAGGTGAGAGAAGTCCTTGCCCTTGGGC
>NZ_CALRZC010000133.1:0-23009 GCF_943372545.1 Variovorax sp. YR752
CCGAGGCCGGGTCTCGCCCCGGCGGGCGACCTACTTTTCTTTGCTTCGCCAAAGAAACGTAGGCAAAAGAAAGGCGACCCTGCTGTCTGCGTCCCTCCGCTTCGCTGCGGGCAACCTGCGGTGCTCACGTTTCGCGGGGTCTCGCAGAACTCGCTCCACTGCGTTGCGCTCAAACAGCTGCGAGCCCTGATCCGCGAAACGCTGCGCTCCTCGGCGCATACAGAAGGGGTTTGGGTACCTCACGGGCCATCGCTGCGCTCGGCCAGTGGGCCGCAGCAGGCGCTTCGCGCCTGCTGCGGCGGGGGTTGGTAGGGGCGATGGATGGCCTCGACATGGGCGTTATCGCTGTCACCTGCACATGCACGAGCACGAGCACGAGCACGAGCAGAGCCGTGGCATCCGGCTGTTGGAACTTCCCGGGCCGAGCGAAGCGACGGCACGCCCGGTGTCCAAATCCCCTCTGGCTGCGCCGAGGAGCGCAGCGTTTCGCGGATCAGGGCTCGCAGCTGTTTGAGCCGCAGGCGAGTTCTGCGAGACCCCGCGAAACGTGAGCACCGCAGGTTGCCCGCAGCGAAGCGAAGGGTCGCAGACAGTGGGGTCGCCTTTTCTTTGCTTACTTTCTTTTGGCGAAGCAAAAGAAAGTGAGTCGCCCGCCGGGGCGAGACCCGGCCTCGGAAAGCAAACCTACTTAGCCGATTGCAAGCCAGCCGCAGCCGTTGCAGCAGCCCGACGCGCGTAGCGCTGCGCCAGCACCGCGCACACCATCAGCTGCATCTGGTGGAACAGCATCAGCGGCAACACGATCGCGCCGACGGCGTGCGAAGCAAACAGCACCTTCGCCATAGGAATCCCACTCGCCAGACTCTTCTTAGAGCCGCAAAAGACGATGGTGATTTCGTCCTCAACGCTGAAGCCGAAGCGCCGCGCCATGAACGTAGTCACCCCCAACGCCAGCGCCAGCAACACCCCACAAACCAACAGCAGCCCCAACAAAGCGCTCACCGGAATCTGCTTCCAAAGCCCTTCGATCACAGCCGCACTGAACGCCGTATAGACCACCAAAAGAATCGACCCCTGGTCCACAAACTTCAGCACCGCAGCCCGCTTCTGAATCCACTTGCCAATCAAAGGACGCGACAGGTGCCCGATCACGAACGGCACCAGCAGCTGCAACAGAATCCGCCCGATCGCATCGAGTGAAGAAGACGACGCCACTGCCCCGCCCTCAGGCAAAACAACAAGGCTCACCAGCACCGGCGTAATGAACACCCCCAGCAACGTCGAAGCCGAAGCACTGCAGATCGCCGCCGGCATGTTCCCCCGCGCCATCGCCGTAAAGGCAATCGCCGACTGCACCGTGGCGGGCAGCACGCACAGGAACAGCACGCCGGTGTACAGCTGCGGCGTCACCAGCGGCCCCAGCACGGGCCGCAGCGCGAGCCCCAGCAGCGGGAACAGGATGAACGTGCAGGCGAACACCAGCAGGTGCAGCCGCCAATGCGTGATGCCCGCAAGAATCGCCTCGCGCGACAGCTTGGCGCCGTGCAGGAAGAACAGCAGCCCGATCGCGACCGTGGTCAGGCCTTCGAAGAAATGCGCCACGCGGCCGCTTGCGGGCAGCAGGCTGGCCAGGGTGACGACCGCGACGAGCGTGAGCGTGAAGTTGTCAGGAAGAAAGCGTGAACGTGCCATGGCCTGCATTGGACCGCTCGCCCATTCAAAAGAGAAATGGATTTATCGGATGGATATATGATTTGAGCGCATGAACGTCACGCTGCGCCAACTCCGCGTCTTCCGCTCGGTGGCCGAGGGCCGCAACTTCAGCCGCGCTGGCGACCAGGTGGGCCTGAGCCAGCCGGCGGTGAGCCGGTCGATCTCGGAACTCGAGGCCCAGCTGGGCCTCAAGCTGCTCGACCGCACCACGCGCGAGGTGGTGCTGACCGAAGCCGGCCACTCGTTCGCGGCCCGGCTCGACCGGGTGCTCGACGAACTCGACCAGACGCTGCAGGACGTGGCCGGCCTGGCCAGCGCGCGCGGCGGCAAGGTGCGCGTGGCGAGCAGCCCCACGCTGTCGGCCAACCTCATGCCCGACTGCATCGCGGCCTGCGCGGTGCAGGCGCCGGGCATCCAGTTCCTGCTGCTCGACCGCATCCAGCAGGACGTGCTGGACAGCGTGCGCAGCGGCGAGGTCGATTTCGGCGTGGTGATCGAGCCCTCGGAAGCCGACGACCTGCACTGCGAATCGATCCTCGCCGACCCCTTCATGGTGGTCACGCTGCCCGGCCATCGGCTGACGGAAAAAAAGGCCTCGGTGAACTGGTCCGCGCTCGACGGCCAGCCGCTGGTGCTGCTCGATCACGCCTCGGGCAGCCGGCGCCTCATCGACCTGGCGCTGGAGCGGCACGGCGCGCGCTGCGACGTGAAGCAGCAGCTGGGCCATGCGACCACGGTGTTCCGCATGGTCGAGGCCGGCATCGGCATCAGCGTGATGCCGGGGCTGTCGCTGCCGCCCGAGGGGCTGGCGAGTCTGGTGGTGCGCCCGCTGGTGCCGAATGTGCAGCGCGCGATCATGCTGATCCGGCGCCGCAACCGCGAGCTGTCGCCGCTCGCGCAGCGGGTCTGGCGCATGGTGCGCGAGACGGCCGCGCTCAGTGAGGCGCCGGCCGCGTCGGCGACGAAGGCGCGCTGAAGAAACGCTCCTGCCGCTGGCGCACGCAATAGTCGATCAGGTCCTCGACCTCGGTGGCCTTGTCGAACACCGCGTCGGCGCCGAGCTGCGCGCACTTGCGGCGCGTCTCGGGCGTGGCGTGGTTGCTCAGCACCACCATCTTCTGCATCGGGTCGCGGTTGCGGCAGGCCTCGAGCACGCTGAAGCCGGTGCCGTCGCCCAGGAACAGGTCGACGATGGCCAGGTCCCACAGCGCCGGGTTGCGCGTGAGCCAGCGCGTGCCCTCGGCCTCCGACTCGGCCTGGCCGACCGGATCGATGCGCGCCATCTCGCGCAGCGTGCCCACCAGGCTGGCGCGCTGGGCGGGGTTGTCTTCGACGATGAAGGCGCGGACGGTGGTCATGGCGGGATGTGCGAAGGGACAAGTGCAGGCTACAAATTGCGCCCGCCACAAGTCGAAGGTGTGACACCCCACCGCGCGTAGGACATCACCCGCCGCTTCGCCTCAGAGCGTGAGGATGGTGCAGCCCGTGGTCTTGCGCGCCTCGAGGTCGCGGTGCGCCTGCTGCACGTCGGCCAGGGCGTAGCGTTGGTCGATCGGGATCTTCACTGCGCCGCTTTGCACCACGGCGAACAGGTCGTCGGCCATGGCCTGCGTGCTCTCGCGCGTGGCGATGTGCGTGAACAGCGTCGGGCGCGTCACGTAGAGCGAGCCCTTCGAGGCCAGCAGGCCGAGGTTGATCGGCGGCACCGGGCCCGAGCCGTTGCCGAAGATCGCCAGCAGGCCGAAGGGGCGCAGGCTGTCGACGGAGCCTTCGAAGGTGTCCTTGCCCACCGAGTCGTACACCACCTTCACGCCCTTGCCGCCGGTGATCTCCTTCACGCGCGCCGCGAAGTTCTCGGTGCTGTAGTTGATGGCATGCGCCGCGCCGTGCGCCAGCGCGAGCTTGCACTTGGCATCGCTGCCGGCCGTGCCGATGAGCTGCAGGCCGAGCGCCTTGGCCCACTGGCAGGCAATGAGGCCGACACCGCCGGCCGCCGCATGGAACAGCACGAAGTCGCCCGCCTGCAGGCCTTCGGCGGGCAGCGTCTTCTTCAGCAGGTACTGCGCGGTGAGGCCCTTGAGCATCATGGCCGCACCGGTCTCGAAGGAGATGTCGTCGGGCAGCTTGCACACGCACTTGGCGGGCATCACGCGCAGCTCGCAATACGCGCCGGGCGGTTGGCTTGCGTAGGCGGCGCGGTCGCCGGCCTTCAGGTGCGTCACGCCCTCGCCCACCGCCTCGACGACGCCGGATGCTTCCATGCCGAGTTGCAGCGGCATCTGGAACGGGTACAGGCCGGTGCGCTGGTAGGTGTCGATGAAGTTCAGGCCCACGGCCTTGTGGCGGATGCGGATCTCGCCGGGGCCGGGCTCGCCCACCTCGACCTCGACGACCTTCAGTTCCTCGGGACCGCCATGGCGGTCGATACGGACGGCTTTGCTCAACATCGTTGCTGTCTCCACGCAGGGGAAAAAAGAATGGGACGGGCATCGTGCCACGTTTGGCCTTTTCTCGACGGGCCACGGGCACTGCGCGGAGATCGCGCGGCCCGGTAGAGTCGGCGGCCATGTCTTCCGCATCGCACCACCGCCTCACGCCCCTCACCGCCCTTCTGCTCACCGTGCCGCCGCTGCTGTGGGCCGGGAATGCGGTGGTCGGCCGTCTGGTGCGCGCGCTGGTGTCGCCGCTGACGCTGAACTTCGTGCGCTGGGTGATCGCGTTCGTGCTGCTGCTGCCGCTGGCGGCCTGGGTGCTGCGACGGAGCAGCCCGCTGTGGGCGCACTGGAAGCGCTACGCGCTGCTGGGCCTGCTGGGCATCGGCCTGTACAACGCGTTCCAGTACCTGGCGCTGCAGACTTCCACGCCGATCAACGTCACGCTGGTGGGCTCGAGCCTTCCGCTGTGGATGCTGGCCGTGGGCACGCTGTGCTTCGGCGCGCGCGCCAGCCGGCGCGCGGTGGGCGGCGCGCTGCTGTCGATGCTCGGCGTGCTGCTGGTCCTGAGCCGCGGAGAGTGGCAACAGCTGCTCGCACTGCGGTTGGTGCCGGGCGACCTGTACATGATCGTGGGCACCATCGTCTGGGCCTTCTACAGCTGGCTGCTCGCACGCACGAACGAGCCTGCCAATGTGCGCGCAGACTGGGCCGCCTTCCTGATGGCGCAGCTGGTGTTCGGCCTCGCATGGTCGGGCGCACTGGCCGCCGGCGAATGGACGCTGACCGACGCCCACATCGACCTGGGCTGGCCGCTCATTGCGGCGATGCTGTTCATCGGCATCGGCCCCGCCGTGCTGGCCTACCGCTGCTGGGGCACCGGCGTGCAGCGCGCGGGACCGCAGGCGGCGAGCATCTTCATGAACCTCACGCCGCTGTTCGCGGCCGTGCTGTCGGCGGCCTTCCTCGGCGAGGCGCCGCACTGGTACCACGGCGCCGCGTTCGTGCTGATCGTCGGCGGGATCGTGGTGTCCTCGCGGCGCTGAGAACGAGGCGGTTCCTTCAAGCGAACACCGAGGAGCCGGCTTTGCTGGGCCTCAGGTGTTGCCCCCGGGCAGGGGGTTGGCGAAGCGACACGAAGTGCGCGAAGCCTGGGGGCGAGCTTAGTACGTGCCCGGGTAGGCGCCGCCGTCGGCCAATACGTTCTGGCCGGTCATGTAGCCGGCCTGCATGCTGCACAGGAACGCGCAGATCGCGCCGAACTCCGCCGGGTTGCCGAAGCGCTTGGCCGGAATGTTCTTCTTGCGCGCTTCCCACACGGTGTCGAAATCCTGGCCCGACTTCTGCGCCGCGCCGGCCATCGTGCCCTTGAGGCGGTCGGTCTCGAAGGAGCCCGGCAGCAGGTTGTTGATGGTCACGCCCTGCGCCGCCACGGAAGTGCGCGCCACGCCGGCCACGAAGCCCGTGAGGCCGCTGCGCGCGCCGTTCGACAAGCCCAGGATGTCGATCGGCGACTTCACCGAGCTCGACGTGATGTTGACGATGCGACCGAAGCCGCGTTTCGCCATGCCATCGACCGTGGCCTTGATGAGCTCGATGGGCGTGAGCATGTTGGCGTCGACCGCCTTGATCCACGCCTCGCGGTCCCAGTTGCGGAAGTCGCCGGGCGGCGGGCCGCCGGCGTTGGTGACGACGATGTCGAAGTCGTGGCCCAGCGCGAACACGGCCGCGCGGCCGGCTTCGGTGGTGATGTCGGCCGCCACGTGCTTGACGAACGGACCCGACGGGCCGGCCGCTGCCACCAACTGCTTGGCCGCGGCGTCGAGCGCCTCGGCCCCGCGCGCCACGATCACCACATTCACGCCTTCGCGCACCAGCGCCTCGGCGCAGCCGTAGCCCAACCCCTTGCTCGCGCCGCACACCAGCGCGGTCTTGCCTGCAATGCCCAGATCCATGTGTTTGCTCCAGTCGATCGATCGATTGATCGTGCAGGGACGGCTAACGCCCCTTGCGTGTGAAAACGAAGATGCCCGCGATGACGAGCACCGTGCCGGCCGCAATCCACGCGGTGAACGGCTCACCTAATATGACCACCCCCATGAGGATGGTGGACAGGGGCCCGATCATGCCGGTTTGCGCCGCAATGGCGGGGCCGATGCGTTCGATGGCCATCATCACCATGAGGACAGGCACAGCGGTGCACAGCGTGGCGTTGAGCACCGACAGCCAGATGACCTCGGGCGCGACCGCCATCGCCGCGCTCATGGGCCGCGTGAGCACGAACTGCAGGATGCACAGCAGGCAGGCCACGGTGGTGGCCAGGCCCACGAGCCGCAGCGAGCCCAGCCGCTTGACGAACTCGCCGCTGTAGACAAGGTAGCCCGCATAGCTCACCGCGCTCAGGAACACGAGGAACGCGCCCCATGCAGCCGCGCCGCCGCCCTTGCCGTCGCCGCCGGTCCAGAGCTCATGGCCGAACACCAGCAGCACGCCGGCGTAGCTCACGACCATGCCGAACACCTGCGGGCGCGTCGGGCGGCGCCGGTACAGCAGCCAGCCGAAGAACAGCACCAGCGTGGGGTTGAGATACAGGATCAGCCGCTCGAAGCTGGCCGAGATGTAGGCCAGCCCGGCAAAGTCGAGAAAGCTCGCAAGGTAGTAGCCCGAGAAGCCGAGCCCCAAAATGCCGAGCCAGTCGCGCGTCGTGAGTGCGGACTTGCCGCGGCCGGCCCACCACGCCATGAGCGCGAACAGCGGCAGCGCAAAGAGCATGCGCAGCATGATGAGCGTGATGGCGTCGACGCCGTAGCGGTACGCCAGCTTGACGATGATGGCCTTGCCGCTGAACGCGATGGCGCCCAGCGTGGCAAGGACGAGGCCGGTGGCGTAGCCCTTGCGGGCGGCCTCGTGTCCGTGCGGGGGAATGCCGGCCGATGCGGCTGCTTTGTTCATCCCCCGATCATCCCTTGATCCTCAGTAGCCTGCAGCGAGGCCGTCGCGGCGCGGATCGCTCGCGGCCACGTAGCCTTCGACCGACGGCTCGCCCGCGCGCCAGATGAACTGACCGGCGCCGAAGTCCTGGTAGGAGTCGTTGATCACGTCCAGGTGATGGCCCAGGTCGCGCAGGCCCTGCAGCGTCTCGGCCTTCATCGCGGCCTCGACGTTGATCTCGAGCCCCGCGTTGAAGCGCCAGCGCGGTGCGTCGCACGCGGCCTGCGGGTTCTGGCCGTAGTCGAGCATGCGCACCAGCGTCTGCATGTGGCCTTGGGGCTGCATGTTGCCGCCCATCACGCCGAAGCTCATGACCGGCTGGCCGTCCTTCGTGAGGAAGGCCGGAATGATCGTGTGGAACGGGCGCTTGCCCGGCGCCACCACGTTCGGGCTCTCGGCCTTGAGGCTGAAGCCGTGGCCGCGGTTCTGCAGGCTGATGCCGAACTCGGGCTCGACGCAGCCCGAGCCGAAGCCCATGTAGTTGCTCTGGATGAAGCTCACCATCATGCCGCTCTCGTCCGCCGCGGTGAGGTAGATGGTGCCGCCCTTGACCGGGTTGCCGGCCTTGAAGTCCTGCGCCTTGTTCACGTCGATGAGTCTCGCACGCGAAGCCAGGTACGCGTCATCGAGCATTTGCGCGGGGGTCACCGTCATCGACGATGGCTCCGACACGTAGCGGTACACGTCGGCGAAGGCCAGCTTCATGGCCTCGATCTGCAAGTGCTGCGACTGCACCGAGTCGACCGGCAGCGAGGCGATGTCGAACTTCTCGAGGATGCCCAGCGCGATCAGCGCCGCGATGCCCTGGCCGTTCGGCGGGATCTCGTGCAGCGTGTGGCCGCGGTAGTCGCGCGAGATGGGCGCCACCCATTCGGGCTGGTAGGCCGCCATGTCGGCCACGGTGAGCGCACCACCTTGCTCCTGCGAGAACTTGGCGATCGCTTCGGCGATCTCGCCGTTGTAGTAGGCCTCGCCCTTGGTGCGGGCGATGGCCTTGAGCGCGCGTGCCGCCGCGGTGAAGCGGAACAGCTCGCCGATCTCGGGCGCGCGGCCCCAGGGCAGGAAGGCCTGGGCGAAGCCCGGCTGCGATTGCAGCAGCGGCGTGGCCGCGGCCCACTTGCCCTGCACCACCGGCGGCACGAGGTAGCCGCGCTCGGCGATGTCGATGGCGGGCGCCATCAGGTCGGCAAAGGGCAGCTTGCCGAAACGGTCGCTCATCGCGACCCAGCCGCGCACCGCGCCCGGCACGGTGACCGAGTCGATGCCGCGCATCGGCGGCGTGGCGGCGTCGGCGCCGTACTTGGCCTTGAAGTACTCCGGCGTCCAGGCCTTCGGCGCGGGGCCCGAGGCGTTGAGGCCGTGCAGTTCCTTGCCGTCCCACAGGATGCAGAAGGCGTCGCTGCCCAGGCCGTTGCTCACGGGCTCGACCAGCGTCATCACGGCAGCCGTGGCAATGGCCGCATCGACCGCGTTGCCGCCCTGCTGAAGCATGCGCAAGCCGGCCTGCGCCGCCAGCGGGTGCGACGTGGCGACCACGTTGCGTGCGAACACCGGCAGGCGGGTCGAGAGGTAGGGGTTGTTGAAGTCGAAGTTCATGTCGGCGTGCTCTCGTTAGTCGTTGGTGATCTTGCGATCGACGACGATCTTTTTCCATTTGGCGGCGTCAACGGCCACCATCTTTGCGAACTGCTCGGGCGTGCCCGCGTTCGCCGGCTCGATGCCCAGGCGCGCGAGCTTGTCCTTCAGCTCAGGGTCGGCCAGCGCTTCGTTGGCGGCCTTGTTCACGCGCGCCACGATGTCGGCCGGCAGCCCCTTCGGGCCGTAGAAGCCGAACCAGGTGTTCGACTCGAAGCCGGGCAGCGTGTCGGCGATGGGCGGCAGTTCGGGTGCGAGCGGGCTGCGCTTGAGCGATGTGACGCCCAGTGCGCGCAGGCGGCCGTCGCGCACGTGCGGCATGCCGGTGGGCAGCGAGTCGAACAGCACGTCGACCTTGCCGCTGATGAGGTCGGGCACCGCGAGCGCCGTGCCGCGGTAGGGAATGTGCGTGACGAACACGCCGGCCTGCGCCTTGAACAGCTCCGCCGTGAGCTGCACGATGGTGCCGTTGCCGCTCGATGCGTAGTTGAGCTTGCCGGGGTTCTTCCTGGCGTGGTCGATCCACTCGCGCACCGTCTTGGCGGGCGCGTTGACCGGCACCAGCATGATGCTCGGCGCATCGCCGACGTGGGCGATGGGCGCGAAGTCGCGCACCGTGTCGTAGGGCAGCCGGGCCGTGATGGCCGGACCGATGGCGTGCGTGCTCGTGGTCGCGAGCAGCAGTGTGTAGCCGTCGGGCGGCGCCTTGGCCGCGAGGTCGGAGCCGATCGCGCCGCCCGCGCCGGGCTTGTTGTCGATGATCAGCTGGGCGCCGAGCTTCTCGCTCATCTTCTGGCCCAGCGTTCGGGCGAAGAGGTCGGTGGCGCCGGCCGCCGGGAACGGCACGATCAGCCGGATCGGACGGTTCGGATAGGGCTGCTGGGCCAGGGCAGGCACCGCGGCCAGCACCAGCGCGGCCGCGGCGAGCGCGATACGGGTGGTTCGTTTCATGGAATTCATTGTGTCCGAGGTGGTGTGTCGAGGGCGCGCCTTGTCCGACGTGGCCGCAGGATTGGACTCGCAGGGCATTGAAAAGGGAAATGGATTTATCGGATAGATATATGAATCGAGTGCATCAATCGTGCCACGGCCATCACGCGGCGTGAGGCATGCCCACTCGACCATCAGAAATAGCGATGGCGCCGCATCAGCAAACGGTATTTCCTCCATCGCGCCCTGCCGCCCGATAGTCGCGCCAGTCCACTCGACACCGAAGTGGCGCACAGGAGAACTCCCCCTTGAACTTCCCTTCCATCGAGGGCGCCGATGCCGGTGCCCTCTGCTTCAGCTCGCGCGTTCTTTTCATGAAGCGGCACCCACTCGGCCTGGCCCTGATGACCCTGGCAGGCACGGCGTCGGCACAGTCCTCGGTGACGCTGTTCGGCGTCGTGGACGCGGGTGTCAGCCATTTCGAGGCCGTCAGCGAGTACCGCCCGGTGCTCGATCCGCGGCGCCCTGCCGCCGCGCTGCTTGCGGCGGGCGTGCCGAGGGTGACGCAGAGCCAGACCACGCTCTCGCGCGGCGGCTACCGCGGCAGCAGCCTGGGCTTTCGCGGCACGGAAGATCTGGGCGGCGGCCTGGCGGCGAGCTTCTGGCTGGAGTCGAACATCAGCAACGACGACGGCAAGACAGGCCTGGCCTCTTTCGCCAAGCGTTCCACCGTGAGCCTGTCGGGCGGCTTCGGCGAGCTGCGGCTGGGCCGCGACTACACGCCGATCTTCCGCAACGACTCGCTGGCCGACCCGTTCGCCGTGCAGGGCGCCGGCCTGTCGGTGATTGCGCGCGTGAACAGCGCCTCGTCCGCATTGCTCGGGGGCGCACCGGCCGGCGTGGCCGCCGGAGACAACTACGCGCGCGCCAGCAACAGCATCGGCTACTTCCTGCCGCCGAACCTCGGCGGCTTCTACGGGCAGGTGCAGTACGCCTTTCCCGAGAACATCCGCTACAGCCCCGAGCTCACGCCGACGAACGCGCGCGGGCGCTACATGGGCGGGCGCTTCGGCTATGCCAAGGGGGCGCTCAACGTGGCGCTGGCGCTCGGTGAAGACAACAAGGACCGCCTGCCCTCGGGCTCTGCGACCAAGCCGCCCGTCGACGCCGGCGGCGAGGACCGGCTGAAGACCGTCAGTCTCAGCGCCACCTACGACCTCGGCCCCGTCAAGCTGCTGGGCGAGCTGTCGCAGCTGCGGCACCGGCGCGCGCAGGCACAGCCCTGGGCACCGGAGCGCACCGACCGATACGACGGCTACCTCGTGGGCGCCACGCTACCCGTGGGCCCCGGGCTCATCCGCGCCTCCTTCGGCCGCGTGAAGTACCGGGCCGGCGGCACCGGCCTGCCAGGCGACGCGGCACAGGGCGCGAGTGCCAGCCAGTGGGCGCTGGGCTATGTGCACCATCTGTCCCGTCGCACGGCGCTGTACGCCACCTTCGCGCGCGTTCGCATCCGCGACGGCCAGAACGACAAGGCCATCGGCTCCGTGACGAGCGGCAGCGACGCACCCTATCCGGGCTACGTGGCCGCCAGCGGCTGGCGCCCGCGCAGTGCCATGGGCTACGACTTCGGCATCCGGCACATCTTCTGACCCCGTTCTCACTCCTCTACGCATTCACTCATGTTGATCCACTCACCCACCTTCGCCCTTCGCTCACTGGCCGTGGCCGCCCTCCTCGCCTTCGGCGCGGGCGCACACGCGCAGCCCGCTGCATCGTCGCCCGCTTCGGCGATCACGCCGCTCGTCGATGCGATGTACCCGCGGCTCGACGCGATCTACAAGGACCTGCACGCCCACCCCGAGCTTGCCTTCAAGGAAACGCGCACCGCCGCGAAGCTGGCCGCCGAGATGCGCGCGATCGGCTTCGAGGTGACCGAGAAGGTCGGCGGCACGGGCGTCGTCGCGCTCTACCGCAACGGCCCGGGGCCGGTCGTGATGGTGCGCACCGACATGGACGGCCTGCCGATGGAAGAAAAGACCGGCCTGCCCTACGCCAGCCAGGCGCGCACCGATTGGGGCGGGCGCGACAGCTTCGTGGCCCACAGCTGCGGCCACGACATCCACATGGCCAGCTGGCTCGGCGCCGCGCGCACGCTGGTCGCACTCAAGGGGCAATGGAAAGGCACGCTGATGTTCATCGGCCAGCCCGCCGAAGAAACCGTGTCGGGCGCCAAGGCGATGCTCGCGGACGGGCTGTTCACGCGCTTTCCCAAGCCCGACGCCGCGTTCGCGCTGCACACGGCGCCCACGCCGCACGGCGCCATCGGCTACGGCGTCGGCATCAGCAGTTCCAACTCCGATTCGCTGGAGATCGTCTTCAAGGGAAGCGGCGGCCACGGCTCGCGGCCACACACCACCATCGACCCGATCGCGATGGCCGCGCGCTTCGTGACCGACGTGCAGGCCGTGGTGAGCCGCGAGAAAGACCCGGCCGAATTCGGCGTCGTGACCATCGGCGCCATCCAGGGCGGCACCGTCGGCAACATCATTCCCGACACGGTCACGCTGCGCGGCACCATCCGCTCGTACAAGCCGCAGGTGCGCGACAAGCTGCTGGCCGGCGTGCGCCGCATGGCCATGGCCGCTGCCGCCACGAGCGGCGCGCCCGAACCCGTGGTCAAGCTGGTGCAAGGCGGAGAGGCCCTGGTCAACGACGAAGCCGTGGTGACCCGCGCGGCCGCCGCACTCAAGCAGGCGTTGGGCGCGGCCCATGTCGTGCAGTCCACGGTGCCGTCGACGGGCAGCGAAGACTTCTCGGCCTTCGTCAACGCCGGCGTGCCGTCGATGTACTTCACGATCGGCGTGCTCGATGCGCGCGACATCGCGGCCTCCGCCCAGCCCGGCGGCAAACCGCTGCCCCGCAACCACTCGCCCTTCTTCGCGCCGGTGCCCGAGCCGTCGATCAAGACGGGCGTGCACGCGATGACCGTGGCGGTGCTCAGCGCGTTGGGCAAGTAGCGCCGCAGGCATTCCCCCAACGAAAAACGGCGCCCGAGGGCGCCGTTTTTTTCGTTCAGGCAAAAGCCGTCGATCAGTCTTCGACGAAGGCTTCTTCGCGCTTGGACTTCACTGCGGGCAGCAGCACGATGACCAGCAGCAGCGCTGCAGCGATCAGCAGGCCGGCCGAGATCGGGCGCGTGACGAACACGCTCCAGTCGCCCCGCGACAGCAGCAGCGAACGACGCAGGTTCTCTTCCATCATGGGGCCCAGGATGAAGCCCAGCAGCAAGGGTGCGGGTTCGCAGCCGAGCTTGAAGAAGGTGTAGCCGACGAAGCCGAACACACCCACCATCCAGATGTCCCAGGTGTTGTTGTTGGTCGAGTACACGCCGATCGCGCAGAACAGCACGATCGCCGGGAACAGGAACTTGTAGGGCACCGACAGCAGCTTGATCCACAGGCCGATCAGCGGCAGGTTCAGGATCACCAGCATCGCGTTGCCGATCCACATCGAGGCGATCAGGCCCCAGAACAGCTCGGGGTTGCTGGTCATGACCTGCGGACCCGGCTGGATGTTGTGGATCGTCATGGCACCGACCATCAGCGCCATCACGGCGTTGGGCGGGATGCCCAGCGTCAGCAGCGGAATGAAGGAGGTCTGCGCGCCGGCGTTGTTGGCGGCTTCAGGCGCGGCCACGCCGCGGATGTTGCCCTTGCCGAAGGGCACTTCGCCCGGATGCAGCTTGGTCTTCTTCTCGATGGTGTAGGCCGCAAAGGCCGACAGCAGCGCGCCGCCACCGGGCAGGATGCCCAGCGACGAACCCAGCGCGGTACCACGCAGCACGGCGGGCAGCATGCGCTTGAAGTCTTCCTTGGTCGGGAACAGGCCCGAGACCTTGGCGGTGAAGACTTCGCGCTCTTCGTCGGGACGCGACAGGTTGGCAATGATTTCGCCGTAGCCGAACACGCCCATGGCGATGGCCACGAAGCCGATGCCGTCGGTGAGTTCAGGCACGTCGAAGCTGAAGCGCGCGACACCCGAGTTCACGTCGGTACCGACCAGGCCCAGCAGCAGGCCCAGCACGATCATCGCGATCGCCTTGAGCAGCGAACCCGATGCCAGCACCACGGCGCCGATCAGGCCCAGGATCATCAGCGAGAAGTACTCGGCGGGGCCGAACTTGAAGGCCAGTTCGGTCAGCGGCGGTGCGAAGGCAGCAAGAATGAGCGTGCCGACGCAACCTGCGAAGAACGAGCCCAGGCCCGCAGCGGCGAGCGCCGGACCTGCACGGCCCTTGCGCGCCATCTGGTAGCCGTCGATCACGGTCACCACCGACGACGATTCGCCCGGCAGGTTCACCAGAATCGCGGTGGTCGAGCCACCGTATTGCGCGCCGTAGTAAATACCGGCCAGCATGATCAGCGCCGACACGGGCGGCAGCGCGTACGTGGCGGGCAGCAGCATCGCGATGGTCGCGACCGGGCCGATGCCCGGCAGCACGCCGATCAGCGTGCCCAGAATACAACCGGCCAGGCAGTACAGCAGGTTGGTGAAGGTGAAGGCAACGCCAAAACCCAGCGAGAGGTGTTCAAACAGTTCCATGGTGTGAGCAGCTTTCTTCTCAACCGGTGATGAAGGTCGGCCAGACCTGGATCTGGAGCTTCAACGCCCAGATGAACGCGACGTAGCTGCCGACGGCCAGCACGGTGGCCAGGATCAGCACGGTGGGCAGCTTGAACTCATGGCCCGCCAGGCTCGAGATGATCACGAGCGCGTAGATGGCGATGATCATGCCCATGGCCGGCACGCCGAGGCTCGGCAGGCCGCCCAGCAGCACGCCGAAGGCGAGGTTGGCGCCCAGAATGAACACGACCTGCTTCCAGGCCCACTTGCCGATCTTTTCGCCGTCGGTCGTTTCAACGGTGAGCCCGCTGAACATGATGCCCAGGCCGATGAAGGACATCAGGATGCCGAGCATCAACGGGAAGTAACCCGGACCCATGCGGGCGCCGCTGCCCACGCTGTAGGTGGTGGCGCCCCATGCGAACGCCACGCCCACGACGGTGAACATCAGTCCCGAGAAAAAGTCTTTCTGACTTTTGATTTTCACGAACAGTCTCCTCGAACAATTTCGATGCGGAATTGTCGAGTCAGCCTCCGGTCAGGCCGATGTGGATTCCACTAACCAAGGGACTAGGGATAACCCGAAATGACTCATGCCCCGTCGCGGGGGGCCCGTGCTTCTACTCGAGCGGAGGCGTGGCGCTGAGCACTTCTTCGATGGTCGTCACGCCCTCGGCCACGCGCAACGCGCCGGCCAATCGCAGGGGCCGCATGCCGTCGATCACGGCCTGGCGCCGCAGGCCCGTGAGGTTGGGCTCCTTGGTGACCTTGTCCTTGAACGGCTCGGTTACGCTCAGCAGTTCGTACAGGCCCATGCGTCCCATGTAGCCGGTCATGCGGCAATCGACGCAGCCCACCGGCTTGTAGGCGCGCACCGGGCCGGTGATCTGCCACGGCTTGACGATGGCTTCGAGGCTCTCGCGCGTGACTGCGTCGTCGGGCTGCTTGCAGTGCGGGCACAGCGTGCGCACGAGGCGCTGCGCGAGCACGCCCAGCATCACGGCGGTGATGAGGTACGAGGGCACGCCCAGTTCCATCATCCGCGTGATGGCGCTCGGCGCGTCGTTGGTGTGCAGCGTGCTGAACACGAGGTGGCCGGTGAGCGCGGCTTGCACCGCCATCTCGGCGGTGGCGAGGTCGCGGATTTCGCCGACCATGATGATGTCCGGGTCCTGCCGCATCAGCGCGCGCAGGCCTTCGGTGAAACCGAAGTCGAGCTGCGGCTGCACCTGCGTCTGGTTGAACGAGGGCTCGATCATTTCGATCGGGTCTTCGACCGTGCTCACGTTGACCTCTTCGGTCGCCACGCGCTTGAGCGTGGAGTACAGCGTGGTGGTTTTGCCCGAGCCCGTGGGCCCGGTCACCAAAATGATGCCGTTGGGCCGCGTGACGAGCTGTTCCCAGCGCTGCGCATCGTGCTGCGCGAAGCCCAGCGCATCGAGGTCTTTGACTGCGGTGTCGGGGTCGAAGATCCGCATCACCATCTTCTCGCCGAAGGCGGTCGGCAAGGTCGACAGGCGCATTTCGACTTCGTCGCCGCGCATGTTGCGCGTCTTGATGCGGCCGTCGAGCGGGCGGCGCTTTTCGACCACGTCCATGCGGCCCAAGAGCTTGATGCGCGCGACCATCGCGTTCATCACACCCATCGGCATCTGGTAGGCGGGGTGCAGGATGCCGTCGATGCGAAAACGGATCACGCCCTGCTCGCGGCGCGGCTCCAGGTGGATGTCGCTGGCGCGCTGGTCGAAGGCGTACTGCCACAGCCAGTCGACCACCTGCACCACGCTCTGGTCATTGGCGTCGAGCTGCTTGGTGCTCTTGCCGAGTTCGACCAGCTGCTCGAAGCTCGCACCGCCGGTGTTGCCGCCGGCCTTCTGCGCGGCGCGCACCGACTTGGCAAGCGCAAAGAATTCGGCCGTGTAGCGCTGGATGTCCGACGGGTTGGCCACCACGCGGCGCACGGTGCGCTTCGACTGGCGCTCGACCTCGGCGATCCAGTCGGTGAGAAAGGGCTCGGCCGTGGCCACCACCACCTCGTTCGGCAGCACCTGCACGGGCAGCACCTTGTGGCGTTCGGCGTACCCGGCGCTCATGGTGTCGGCCACCTTGCCCACGTCGACCTTGAGCGGATCGATGCGCAGATAAGCCAGGCCGGCGCGACCGGCGAGCCATTGCGTGAGCGCTTCGAGGTCGAGCGGCTTGCCGTCGGCCTCGCGCGTCATGGCGACATTGGCCAGGCGCACCAGCGGCGCCTGCCGGCTCTCGGCCTGGGCGCAGCGCGCGATGGTGCGCTTGGCCTCCATCGGCGAGATCACGCCGTCGGTGGCGAGCCATTCGATCAGGCGACGCAGGTCGAGCGGACCTTCGTGGCGGGCAGCGGCGGAGGCGGCGGCGGGTACAGCGCTCATGAACCGGGGTCAGGTGATCAGGTGGAAAGGGAAAGCGTCATCGGCTTGAACACCCGCAGCCACTTGGGCGCGGGCAGGGCCCAGCGAGTCTGGATGGTTTGGGCGCGCTCGGCAAGCACCTCGCGCTTCGGTCGCGACGGCGTGCGCTGGGCCAGCACCACCGTGTTGCCTTCGCGCGTCGGCTTGAAGGCCCACACCGCATCGGCACCGAACGCGGCGGCGATTTTCTCGAGGCTGCGCTCGTAGCTCGACGACCGGCCGAACAGGTTGACGGTCATGCAGCCGTCCTCGGTGAGCAGCGCGCGGCAGTCGGCATAGAAGTCTTCGCTGTCGAGCACCGGCGCGGCAGCCTCGTGGTCGTACAGGTCGACCTGCAGCGCGTCGACCGTGCCCTGCCATTCGGGCTTGCGGATTTCCTCGGCCGCATCGGCGATCACCACGCGCAGCTTCAGGTCGTCGGCCGGCAGCTTGAACCAGCCACGGCAGGCCGACACCACCTGCGGGTTCAGCTCGACGGCCGTGGTGCGCATGCGCAGCGTCTTGCGGCTGAACTTGGTGAGCGTGGCCGCGCCCAGGCCGAGCTGCATCGCGTGGCGGTTGCCCACGCCCTTGCTGTCGACGAACAGCAGCCAGGCCATCATGCGCTGCACGTACTCGAGTTCGATCTCGAAGGGCGCGTCGAGCTTCATCGAGCCCTGGACCCATTCGGTGCCCAGGTGCAGGTAGCGGATGTCGCCCCAGTCGGAAAAATTGACTTCGGGGAGGACGAGGGTTTTCTTGGAAGCAGCGGAGGAAGCCATCAGAGAAGGTGGTGAGCAACGAAGACCTCGCGCCAGGCCGCGAGCTTGCGCTCGAAGGACCATGACGCGTTGGCGGGGCTGGTGGATGGCAATGAATAAACCGGCACCCCGAGGGTGCGCGTGTGGCGTGCGTGCTTGAAGCTCTCGCCGCCGTTGTGGGCGATGGCCGCGAGCTTCGGCAGCCGCAGGCCGGCGATGTCGTTCACGACCGGCGAGCGGATGGCTGTGTCGAGGCTGCCTTCGCGCTCGCAGGCGCCGTACACGTCCCACACGCCGAGGCCGCGATCGAGCAACCATGCGCAGCGCGCGCGGTAGCTGTCGGCGCCTGGAAGCGCAGGGTCGGGCCAGAGGGCTTGCAAGATCTTCCAGAACTGATTTTGGGGATGCGCATAGTACTGCTGCTGCGCGAGCGACTTGATGCCCGGGAAGCTGCCAAGGATGAGCACACGTGTGTTCGGCGAGACGAGGGGCGCAAGGCCGGTCAGCACCGTGCCGGCAGCGGACGCAGCAACGGTCGGGGACGGGGCGGCGGTCGGTTTCATGGGCGGTATCTTGGCATTGCCACACGGTGTGCAGGAACGCCCATGAAAAAACCCGCCGAAGCGGGTTCTTTCTTCAAACACGGGCCGAAGCCCGGTGCGTGAAATTTACGGCTTCTTGGCAGCGTCGTGCTCGGCCGTGCCCGGCACCTTCTCGCCGATCGCCTTGCCGGTGCTGCGCATGCCGTCGGCCGTCTTGTGGCCGGCGTTTTCAACCGCGTCGCCGGTCTTCGCAGCCACGTTCTTGGTGGCGGTGGTCGCCTTCTTGGTGGTGTTCTTCGTTGCGTTCCAGGCCTTCTTGGTGCCGCGCTCGGTGGCGTTGGCTGCCTTCTTGGTGCCGCTCTTGGTGGCATCCCAGGCCTTCTCGGCGCCGTTTTCGGTGGCGTTCACGGCCTTCTTGGTCGTGCTCTTGGTGGCGTCCCAGGCCTTCTCGGTGCCGCGTGCGGTCGCGTCGACGGCGTCCTTGCCGGCTTCCTTCACCTTCTCGGTGGTCGTGGGCTCGGCCGCGGTGGTCTGCGCGACGGCCGACATGCCGATGGAGGCCAGCGCCAGTGCGAGCGCGACAGGCAGGGTACGAACAAAAGATGTGGTCATGAAAGACTCCTTTTTTGAGTGAACTAGCGGAGTGACGACAGTGCCACTGAGCAACCAACGCCACTTCGAACTTCAAGGATGACATCAAAACCAGCCCCGCAGCCTGCGCTGGCGCAACTCGGGAACTTGACCTACGCGGCGGGCGGACGCCCCTCCGACACGCTCAGCAGACTTTGGAGCTTCGGCAGGGCTGCCACCGCATTGCGCGTGGTGTTTTCGGCCAGCGAGTCGATGTCGATGCCGCGCAATTGCGCGACCACTTCGGCGATGCGCGGCAGCTCGCCGGGCTCGTTGCGGCCCTGCGCTTCGCCCGCATCGCGCTGCGCCTGCGTGCGGTAGAGCCAGTGCGGCTGGATGTCGGGCGCATCGGTTTCCATCACCAATGCGTCCATCGGCAGCGTGGTCGCGAGGCGGCGCAGTTGCAGCGCGCGCTCGAAGGTCACGGCGCCGCCGAAGCCGAGCTTGAGCCCGAGTTCGATGCAGGCGTTGGCCTGCTGCTCGCTGCCGTTGAACGCATGCGCGATGCCATGCCAGGGTCGCCCGCCCGCGGTCTGGCGCAAATGTTTGAGCACCTTGTCGACCGAGCGCCGCACATGGATGAGCACCGGCAGTCCATGCTTGCGCGCGAGTTGCAACTGAGTGTGAAAGAAGCGTTCCTGTTTGTCCGCATCCAGGCCTTCGACGAAGTAGTCGAGTCCGATCTCGCCGACCGCCACCAGGCGCGAGTCGTCGCGCCGCGCGTGCAGTTCGGCGTCGAGCGTCTGCAGGTCGGCGTCGCTCGCCTCGCCCGTGCACAGCGGGTGGATGCCCAGTGCGTAGGCGTCGCCCTGCCTGTGGGCGAGCTCGCGCACGGTGGCGAAGTTGAAGGCGGCCACGGCCGGAATGACGCACAGCACCACGCCCCGCTCGGCGGCGCGGGCGCGGATCGTGGGCATCTCCGCACCGAATTCGGGCGCATCGAGGTGACAGTGGGTATCGACAAACGCAGCCATCGCGCGATGATGCCCGAAGGGATGCACAGGCGCGGAAAGCGTGCTACTGTGAACTCCTTCACGCGTCTTTTTTGCCGGAGGTGCTCCGATGCGCAGGCCCGCTTTCTACAGCCGCTCGCCCCGCACGCTGCCACCGGCCGCAGAACCGGCGGCCGGGTCGCCGGCGGATGCCGCGGCTGTGGCCGATGCCGTGCAAGTCACACCACCGCCGGCGCGTGCGCGCTGGCAGCCCGGACGCCGCGCCTTCGCGCTGCTCACCGTCAGCTGCATCGCCATCGCCGCCGGCGGCGCCTACTGGGCACCGCGCCAAGGCGGCAAGGCGCTCACGCAAAAAGACATCGACGCCGCCGTGCTGCGCACGCTGCAGACCAACACCCTCCCCTCACCCGCCGCCAAGGCCGCCGACATCGTGCGGCCCTCGATCGTGCGCGTGGTCGGCTACGGCCCCGAGAAGGCCACGCCCGAGGCCAAGACCCAGAAGCGCGGCCGCAACATGGCCAAGGGCAAGCCGCCCGAGGCGCCGCTCGACGGTGCCGCGCCCGGCGAGGTCGAGCGCGGCGTGGGCACGGGCGTGGTGATCGTCGACAAGGGCGTGATCCTCACCAACCTGCACGTGGTCGCCGGCGCCGAGAAGATCAAGGTCACCTTCGCCGACGGCCTCGAAGCCACCGCCGTCATCACCGGCGTTCAGCCCGAGAACGACCTCGCGGTGCTGCAGGCGCAGAAGATTCCCGACGACCTGATTCCCGCCGTGATGCGTTCCACCGCCGACCTGCGCTCCGGCGACCAGGTGGCCGCCGTGGGCTTTCCGTTCGGCATCGGGCCTTCGGTGTCGGCCGGCGTGGTGTCGGGCCTGAAGCGCTCCTTCCGTTCGCCCGAGGGCAAGCAGGAGCTGGGTAACCTGATCCAGTTCGACGCCGCCGCCAACCCCGGCAACTCGGGCGGGCCGCTCATCAACATGGACGGCGAGGTGCTCGGCATCGTCACCGCCATCCTCAACCCGACGCAGCAGCGCACCTTCATCGGCATCGGCTTCGCGGTGCCGATCGAGAACGCCGCCTCCGCGGCCGGTTCGCCGCCTTTCTGATTTCTTCGAAAGCCCTTCGCATGAGCACAGAAAACCCGAGCTCCGCCACATTCACCACGGCCCCCGCCACCGCCGAGCTGATGGAGCAGATCCTCTACGAGGTGAAGCGCGTGGTCGTGGGGCAAGACCGCTTTCTCGAGCGCGTGATGGTCGCGATGCTCGCCGGCGGCCATCTGCTGGTCGAGGGCGTGCCGGGGCTGGCCAAGACGCTCACCATCAAGACGCTGGCCGACACCGTGCGCGGCCAGTTCAAGCGCATCCAGTTCACGCCCGACCTCGTGCCGGCCGACCTCGTGGGCACGCGCATCTACAACCAGAAGACGGGCGAGTTCAGCACCTCGCTGGGCCCGGTGTTCGCGAACCTGCTGCTGGCCGACGAAATCAACCGCGCGCCGGCCAAGGTGCAGAGCGCGCTGCTCGAAGTGATGCAGGAGCGCCAGGTCACCATCGCCGGCGAGACGCACAAGGTGCCGCGCCCCTTCCTCGTGATGGCCACGCAGAACCCCATCGAAACCGAGGGCACCTACCCGCTGCCCGAGGCGCAGGTCGACCGCTTCATGATGAAGGTGATGGTTGACTACCCGAGCGACGAGGAAGAGTTCGTGATCGTGCAGCGCGTGATCGGCCCGCCCGTCTCGGCCACGCCGGTCGCCACCACCGAGCAGCTGGCCGAGCTGCAGGCCGAGGCGCGGCGCGTGTACGTCGACCCCTCGCTGATCCAGTACGCCGTGAAGCTGGTGTCGGCCACGCGCACGCCCGAAAAACACGGCCTGAAAGACCTGCGCCGCTTCATCACCTTCGGCGCCAGCCCGCGCGCGAGCATCAGCCTCACCGAAGGCGCGCGCGCCCTGGCGCTGCTGCGCGGCCGCAGCTACGCGCTGCCCGAAGACATGAGCGCGCTGGTGCCCGACGTGCTGCGCCACCGCGTGACGCTGTCCTACGAAGGCCTGTCCGAAGGGCTCACGCCCGACGGGCTGATCGAGAAGATCATGAAGGCCGTCCCCGCTCCCCCTAAGCCCCTCGAACATGAAAAGCTGGTGGCGTAAGGCCCCCGAGGCCGCGAACGACGACCGGCTCGCACTCGAAGCCGGCGGGGCCGAGCGCGCACTGCGCCGGCTCGAATGGACCGTGATCCGCCGCCTCGACGGCCTGCTGCAGGGCGACTACCGCACGCTGATGCGCGGCAGCGGCCTCGACCTGGCCGACCTGCGCGAGTACCAGCACCACGACGACGTGCGCCACATCGACTGGAACGTCACCGCGCGGCTGCAGACGCCACACGTGCGCGTGTTCACCGAAGACCGCGAGATGTCCGCGTGGTTCGTGCTCGACCTGAGCCGCTCGGTCGATTTCGGCTCGGGCCTGAAGGCCAAGCGCGAGATCTCGGCCGGCTTTGTCGGCGTGCTCGCGCGGCTGCTCACGCGGCATGGCAACCGGGTCGGCGCGCTGGTCTACGGCCGCGACCTCGAAGCCGTGATTCCGCCGCGCACCGGCCGCCGCCATGTGCTGCACCTGCTGCACGCGATGGAAAAACGCGCGAACCAGGCCGAGGCCGCGCCCTCCCAAAAAGGCATGACGCGCCTGTCGGACCTGCTGACCTCCGCCGCCTCGCTCATGCCCCGCCGCTCGACCGTGTTCGTCGTGTCCGACTTTCTCAGCGAGCCCGGCTGGGAGCGCCCGCTGGGCCAGCTGGTGCAGCGGCATGAAGTGATTGCCGTGCGCCTGTTCGATCCGCTCGAGCTCGAGCTGCCCGACCTCGGCCTGGTGCCGCTGCGCGATGCCGAAACCGGCGAGCAGCTGTGGGTCGACACCCATGACGCGGGGTTCCGCAAGCGCTTTGCGCGGCTGGCCGCCGAGCGCGAAACCACGCTGCGCGAGACGCTGGCCCGGGCCGGCGTCGACGCCCTCGAACTCTCGACCAGCGACGACCTGGTTGAAGCCATCGTGCGATTCGCGGACCTGCGCAAGCGCCGGGTCCGCGGGGTTGCGGCGGGTGGCGGGAAGGCGATGGTGGCGGCATGACTTTCCTCTGGCCTCAATTCCTCTGGCTGCTGGCGGCGTTGCCGCTGCTGGTGCTGCTGTATGTCTGGCTGATCCGCCGCAAGAAGAAGATGGCAGTGCGCTACGCGAGCCTGTCGATCGTGCGCGAGGCCATGGGCCCGGGCCAGAGCCTGCGGCGCCACATTCCGCCGCTGCTGTTCCTGGTGGCGATGGCCGCGATGCTCGTGGCGGCGGCGCGGCCGATGGCGGTGGTGGTGCTGC
>NZ_CALRZC010000134.1:0-22982 GCF_943372545.1 Variovorax sp. YR752
CCGGCGGCGCGGCGCGCGCGGTCGCGTTCGCGGCCCTGCTCGAGCCGGGCCTCGCGCTCCTCGTCGCTGCCGAGCGAGAAGTCTTCCCACCATTCGGCCAGTTCGGCGTCGACCTCGCCGGCATCCGCCCGCAGGCGCAGGAAGTCGAAGCCGGCACGGAAGCGCGGCTGCTCGACCAGCGTCAGCGGCCCGCGGCCGACACGGCGCTCGAAGCGCGGCTGCATCATCCAGATCTCGCGCATATCGCCGGCCAGCTTGCCGCGCCCGGAGATGTCGCCGATGCGCGCGTCGAAGGCGGCGTCGATGGCCTGCTGCAGCGCGGGCAGCGGCGGCTCGCCCTGGCCCTTGATCTTCTGCCAGCGATCCTGCACGTCGTGCCAGAGCATGCAGGCGAGCATGAAGCTCGGCGCCACCGGCTTGCCCTCGTCGACGCGGCGATCGGTGTCGGCCAGCGCGAGCTGCACGAACTTCTCGCGGCCGTCGTGGCGATGCGCCTCGTCGAGTGCGACGTCGAGCACCGGGAACACGCCGCGGTGCAGGCCCTGCTTGCGCAGTTCCTCGATGCTGGCCAGCGCATGGCCAGTCTGCAGCAGCTTGATCATCTCGTCGAAGGTGCGCGAGGCCGGCACGTTGTCGAGCAATGCCGCCATCTCCTTGATCGGCGCGCGTGTCTTCGGCTCGATCTCGAAGCCCAGCTTGGCCGCGAATCGAACCACGCGGATGATGCGCACCGGGTCCTCGCGGTAGCGCGTGACCGGGTCGCCGATCATGCGCAGCAGCTTCTTCTTCGAGTCCTTGATGCCGCCGTGATAGTCGACCACGATCTGGCGCTGCGGGTCGTAGTACATCGCGTTGACGGTGAAGTCGCGCCGCGCGGCGTCTTCGATCTGCGGGCCCCAGACGTTGTCGCGCAGCACGCGGCCGCTGGCATCGACGACGCTGGTCTTGCCGGCCAGGTCGCCCTTGGAGGTCTTCTCGTTGCCGGCCACCTGTTCGGTGGCGGCGGCGTCGATCAGCGCGCGGAAGGTCGAGACCTCGATGACCTCGTGCTCGCGGCCGCGGCCATAGACGACGTGCACGATGCGGAAGCGCCGGCCGATGATGAAGGCGCGTCGGAACAGCGCCTTGACCTGCTCCGGCGTGGCGTTGGTGGCCACGTCGAAGTCCTTCGGGCGCAGGCCGAGCAGCAGGTCGCGCACGGCGCCGCCGACGATGTAGGCCTCGTGGCCGGCCTCGGTGAGCGTCTTGACGACCTTGATGGCGCGCTCGTCGACCAGCGACAGGTCGATGCCGTGCTCCTCCTTGGTCACCTCGACGCGCTTGCCCAGAGGGGCGCCGGAGGCCGACTTGGGCGTCTTGCCCAGCAGCTTGTCGATGAATTTCTTGATCATTCTGCGAACAGTCTCAGGATGCGCCAGCCGCGTTCACGCGCCACGGCTTCCAGGGCAGGCGACGCGTTGGTCGCGACAGGATCGGTGGCCCGCTCGAGCAGCGGCAGGTCGTTGGGCGAGTCGCTGTAGACGCTGATGCGCGCGAAGTCGCCCCAGTTCCGGCCCGACTCGGCGAGCCACTGCCCCACCCGCACGACCTTGCCCTCCCGGTAGCTCGGCGTGCCGGCGATGCGGCCCGTGATGGTACCGCCTGGGCCGCGCTCCAGGCGCACGGCGATCAGCGTCTCGATGCCGAAGGCCTTTGCGATCGGGCCGGTGACGAAGTCATTGGTGGCGGTGACCAGGGCCACGGTGTCGCCGCGCGCCTGGTGTTCGCGCACCAGGTCCAGCGCCTGCGGGCGCAGCGCCGGCTCGATCACCTCGTGCATGAACTGCGCATGGGCGGCGGCCGCCGCCGCGGGGCCACGCTCGCGCAGCGGCGCGGTGGCGAAGGCGATGTAGGCATGGATGTCGAGCGCGCCGGCCTTGTACTGGGCGAAGAACTCGTCGTTGCGCCGTCGGAACGCAGCCTCGTCGACCCAGCCCAGTCGGATGACGAACTCGCCCCAGGCGTGGTCGGAGTCCAGCGGGATCAGCGTCTCGTCGAGGTCGAACAGGCACAGGTTCATGCGGTGCCCTCCTCGGCAAGCATCTGCTTGAGCATGGGCACGGTGATGGCACGCTTGTTGGCCAGCGAGAAGCGGTCGAGCCGGTCGAGCTGCGCCATCAGGTGCTTGAGGTCGCGTGCGAAGCGGGTCAGCAGGTAGTCCATCACCTCGTCGGAGAGGAACACGCCGCGGCGATCTGCCTCGCGGCGCAACGCGGCACGGATCTCGGCTTCGGCCAGCGGCTGCAGCGCGAAGACATGACCCCAGCCCAGGCGCGTTCGCAGATCTTCGCGCAGCGGCAGGTCGACCGGCGGCAGGCGGCCGGCGGCGGCCAGCGGGATGCCATGCGTCGTGGCATCGACGAACAGGGCAAAGGCGGCGTGCTGGCGCGCGTCGTCGAGTTCGTCGCAGTCGTCGATCACCACCAGCGACCAGCTCTCGTCGATCTCCCAGGGCAGCGGCGCGGCCGCTTCGAACCAGCCGCTGCGCTGCCCGCGCTCGTGAGCGCGGCGAACGAGCGAGCGCAGCAGGTGGGTCTTGCCGGTGCCCCGCGCGCCCCACAGGTAGGTGACGGGCGCCGCATCGGCCCCGCCTTGCGCCAGATGGGCCAGCGCGGCATGGTTCGCCCCGGGCAGGAAGGTCGCGAAGCTCTGCTCCGGTCCGCTTCCGATCGCGCCGATGGCCAGCGGCAGTTGCTTCATCCGCGGTACAGGGGGCTGGCCAGGTAGGCGACCTGCAGCCGGCGCACCGCCACCACGATCAGCGCACTGACCGGCAGCGCGATCAGCACGCCGACGAAGCCGAACAGGTGGCCGAAGGCCAGCAGCGCGAAGATCACCATCAGCGGGTTCATGCCGATGCGCTCGCCGACCAGGCGCGGCGTCAGCCACAGGCTTTCGACCACCTGGCCGATGCCGAACACCACCGCCACCGCGATCACGCCGTACCAGCTGGCGAACTGCAGCAGGCCGGCCAGCAGCGCGAGCACCAGGCCGAGGCCGAAGCCGAGGTAGGGAATGAAGATGGCCAGGCCGGTGAACACGCCCACCGGCAGCGCCAGGTCGAAGCGGAACAGCGCCAGGCCGATGCTGTAGAACGCGGCGAGGATCAGCATCACCAGCAACTGGCCGCGCAGGTACTGACCGAGCACGCCGTCGCACTCGTCGAGGAAGCCGACCACCTGCTCGCGCATGCGCGGCGGGATCAGCGCCTGGGTACGCTCGACCAGCCGCGGCCAGTCGCTCAGCAGGTAGAACAGCACCACCGGCACCAGCACCATGTTGCCGATCACCGCCAGCACGATGCTGCCGCCGATGCGTGCCGAGCTCAGCGCCGTGGCCAGGCCGTCCTCCAGATTGGCGTTCAGGTACTTCAGCACGAAGGCCTTGATGCCGGCGATGTCCAGCGAGACATGGATGCCGAACTGCGCCAGCCACGGTGCGACGCTGCGGTTCAGCTTGTCGGCCAGCAGCGGGATCTGCTCGCGCAGCAACGGCAGTTCCTTGGAGATGATCGGCACGATCAGCAGCAGCACCGCCAGCACTGCGACGATGAAGACCACCTCGACGAGCAGAACCGACGCCAGCCGCGGCACGCGCCGCGCGACCAGGCGTTCGACCGCGGGGTGCAGCGCGTAGGCCAGCACGGCGCCGACGATGAAGGGCGTCAGCACAGGTGCCAGCAGCCACAGCAGCAGGATGGCGGCCAGGGCGATGCCGGCCCAGGTGAGGCTGCGACGTTGGGCGGGAGTCAGGTTCATGCGGCCGCGGATTCTACGTGGCGGCCCATGGGCGGCCATCAATGCAGCCGCGGCGTGCCCTGCCGGCGCAGTTCGGCCAGCCGGGCGGCGATCGCCGCGCGGTCCTGCGCATCGCCGGCGTGTTCGAGGTAGTCGGCCAGGTCGCCCACCGCCGAGCTGTTCATGCCGAGCTCGGCGTAGGTCAGCCCGCGGTCGCGCCGCTCTTCCCAGGCTTGCGGCAGCAGCAGCACCAGGCGGTTGAGCACCGCCAGCAGGCGCGGCCAGTCCTCGGCGCTGCGGTGGATCTCCTTCAGGTTGCGCAGCATGCGCGCGATCACGTCGCGCGGCTGCGCCGACTGCAGGAACAGGCCCAGCGGCGCGTCGAACTCGCCGGTCAGGCCGCGGTTGCGCTTGTACGGGGCGAGCAATTCATCGAGTTCCTCGCGCGACAGCGACTGGCCGGTGAACGGGTCGATCACCACCTCGCCCTGCGGCATCTTCAGCTTGACGAGAAAGTGGCCGGGGAAGGACACGCCACGAGCCGTCAGGCCGACCTGCGTCGCCAGCTCGATGTAGATGACGGCCAGCGTGATCGGGATGCCACGGCGCGTGTCGAGCACACGATGCAGGTAGCTGTTGGCCGGGTCGTAGTAGTCGTTGACGTTGCCGGCGAAGCCCAGCTCGTGGAAGAAGAAGCGGTTCAGCCAGCGCAGCCGCTGCAGCGGCACCGCGTCGGCCGGGATGCGGCGGCGCAGCCTCTCTGCCATCGTGTCGAGCTCGGCGAGCACGGACTGGGTGTCGAGCGAGGGGAACTCGTCCTGTGCGATCGCGATCGCCGTTTCGACCATCGGCAGGCTGGCGTCGTCGGCGACCAGCGACGCGAAGTAGCCGAGCGCGTCGGGCGCCTCGAAGTGCATCGGACCGGCCATCGGATCAGTTTAGCCGCGCCGGATGAATTGTCGAAGCTTCAAGCCGCTGGCCAGCAGGCAGGCGAAGTACAGGGCCACGGCTGCGGCAATGCAGCCGGCGAGCAGGCCCACGCGCGTCCAGGGCTGGGTGCCCAGGGCGATCCAGTCGACGGTGCGCGAGGCCCACCACAGCAGCGCCGACATCAGCGCAGTGGCCAGCCCGATCCGCAGCCCGAACAGTGCCCAGCCCGGCTCCGGGGTGTACAGACCGGCGCGGCGCAGACCGATGAACAGCCAGCCGGCATTGACCAGCGCGCCTACACCGATCGACAGCGCCAGCCCGGCGTGGCCGAGCCAGGGCACGAACAGCAGGTTCATCAGCTGCGTCAGCACCAGCACGACGATGGCGATGCGCACCGGCGTGCGGATGTCCTGGCGCGCATAGAAGCCGGGTGCCAGGATCTTCACGCCCACCAGCCCCATCAGGCCGACGCCGTAGCCCATCAGCGCGAGCGCGGTGCGATCGACATCGCGCGGCGTGATGGCGCCGTAGTGGTACAGCACCGACACCAGCGCCTTGGGGAAGATCAACAGTGCCGCCGCGCAGGGCAGCGCCAGCAGCAGCACCAGGCGCAGGCCCCAGTCGAGCAGGCCCGAGTAGCGCTCCGACTCGCCGGTGGCCTGCGCGGCCGAGAGCTGCGGCAGCAGCACCACGCCGAGCGCGACGCCGAGCAACGCGGTCGGGAACTCCATCAGCCGGTCGGCATAGGTCAGCCAGGACACAGCGCCCACACCCTGGTGCGAGGCGATCTGCGTGTTGATCAGCAGCGACAGCTGTGCGACCGAGACCCCCAGCAGCGCCGGCGCCATCTGCTTGAGCACACGCAGCACGCCGGGGTGGTGGAAGGCTGCACGCAGCGCCGCCGGCCCCAGGCCGATGCGCGGCAGCGCGCCGATGCGCAGCAGCGCCGGCACCTGCACCGCGAGCTGAAGCACGCCGCCGGCCATCACGCCGATCGCCAGCGCGTAGATCGGCTCGATGCCGTGGCGGCGCAGCAGCGGCGTGACCAGCCACGCCGCGGCGATCACGCACAGGTTGAGCAGCACCGGCGTCGCCGCGGGCACGGCGAAACGCTTCCAGGTATTCAGGATCCCTGCCGACAGCGCGACCAGCGACATGAAGCCGATGTAGGGGAACATCATCCGCGTCATCAGCACCGCGTTGTCGAAGCGCTCGAGGCCGGAGGCGATCAGCCAGACCACCACCGGCGAGGCGATCACGCCCAGCGCGCAGGTGACCAGCAGCGCCCAGAACAGCACCGTGGCGACCGCGTCGATCAGCCGCCGGGTCACCTCGTCGCCCTCGCGGGCACGGGTTTCGGCGAGGATGGGCACGAAGGCCTGCGAGAACGCGCCCTCGGCAAACAGCCGGCGCAGCAGGTTCGGGATGCGGAACGCCACCTGGAAGGCGTCCATGAAACCGCTGGCACCGAAGGCCGCGGCGACGATCGCCTCGCGGGCCAACCCGGTGATGCGCGAGGCCAGCGTGAAAAGCGAAACGGTGGAGGCGGCCCGCAGCAGATTCATGAGTTGCCGCCGATTATAGGGAGCGCGTGAATGTGCTATATTCGCGGTCTTTGCTCCACCCAGCTCAGCAGCTCAAGCATGGCCACCTCCTCCAAAGCCAAGAAGACCGTTCGTATCGCGTCGGGGCGCAAGCGCGTCCGTCAGGACGTCAAGCTCAACGCCGCCAACACCGCGCTGCGCTCGAAGTTCCGCACCGTCATCAAGAACGTGCAGAAGGCCGTGATCGCCGGCGACAAGGCCAAGGCCAGCGAAATCTTCCAGGCCGCCCAGAGCGTGATCGATTCCGTGGCCGACAAGGGCCTGTTCCACAAGAACAAGGCCGCTCGCCACAAGAGCCGCCTGGCCGCCAAGGTCAAGGCGCTCGCCGCCGCCTGATACAGATCTGGGATGGAGTACGAAGGGCCTGCCATGCAGGCCCTTTGTCATTGGGGGCCTGCGCCGTGCAGGCCCTTCGTCATTTCGGCGTGGTGCGCTTCTCGCCGGGCTCGGGCAGCAGGCAGGCCTCGCTGGTCTGCAGGTGGTTGTCGCGAGCGAAGTTCATCACGAAGTCCCAGGCCATCGGCTCGATCTCGCGCAGCGCCTCGTTGACGATCACGCACTTCACGCCGTTGATGACACGCGGCACGCAGTAGGGTGAATAGCCGATGTAGGCACCGATGCCGCCACGTGCGCCCTCGGGGCGAAAGCAGGCCATGGCGCCGGCCAGCCGCTCGGCCCAGTCGCTCGGTCGGAAGGTCCTGCCCTCGAGGGTGATGCCCTGGATGAAGATCTCGCGGGGTTTCGGGGCGGTCATGGGAAAGGGTTCGTGCCGGGCAAGCAGCCACCACGGGGGCTCGGTCCAGAGCAGCCGCCGGTCGGCAGCCGCCATTGTGCCGTCAATGTGCTGCAGCGCAGCAAGCCTGATGCCCGGTTCGATCGCGCCCATGGGAGCTTATCGGCGCCTCAGGGGCGACCCTTAGAATCGCGGCTCCCCTGTAGGCGCTGGAGATTGCGATGAATGCCCCGGAAAAGCTGCCCACGAGCCTCGAACCGCATGTGATGAAGACCTACGGCCGGCTGCCGATCGCGCTGTCGCACGGCCGAGGCTGCTGGGTCTGGGACACCGACGGCAAGAAGTACCTCGACGGCCTGGGCGGCATTGCGGTGAACACCCTGGGGCACGGCCACCCCAAACTGGTGCCTGCACTGCAGGATCAGGTCGCCAAGCTGATCCACAGCTCCAACTACTACCACGTGCCGTTGCAGGAGCAGCTCGCCGCCAAGCTGTGCGAACTGTCCGGCCTGACCAGCGTGTTCTTCTGCAGCACCGGCCTGGAAGCCAACGAGGCGGCACTGAAGATCGCCCGCAAGTTCGGCCATGACAAGGGCATCACCCGCCCGGAGATCGTGGTCTACGAGAAGGCCTTCCATGGCCGCTCGATCGCGACGCTGTCGGCCACCGGCAACCCGAAGGTGCAGGCCGGCTTCGGCCCGCTGGTCGAGGGCTTCCCGCGGGTGCCGCTGAACGACGTCGCGGCGATCGAGCAACTCGCGTCGACCAACCCGAACATCGTCGCCGTCTTCCTGGAAGTGATCCAGGGCGAAGGCGGCATCAACCCGGCCACCACCGACTACCTGCGCGCCGTGCGCAAGCTCTGTGACGACAAGGGCTGGCTGCTGATGCTCGACGAGGTGCAGTGCGGCATCGGCCGCACCGGCAAGTGGTTCGCCCACCAGTGGGCCGGCATCCAGCCCGACGTGATGCCGCTGGCCAAGGGCCTCGGCTCGGGCGTGCCGGTCGGTGCGGTGGTCTGCGGTCCGCGTGCCGCCGGGGTGTTCGGCCCGGGCAACCACGGCACCACCTTCGGCGGCAACCCGCTGTCCATGCGCGCCGGCGTCGAGACGCTGCGCATCATGGAAGAGGAAGGCCTGCTGGCGAACGCGGCGAAGGTCGGCGCGGCGCTGAAGGCGGGGCTGGAGCGCGAACTCGCCGACGTGACGGGAGAGGGCGGCGTGGTCGAGGTTCGCGGCCAGGGTCTGATGCTCGGCATCGAGCTGGCCCGGCCCTGTGGCGAACTGCTGAACCGCGCGGCCGAGGCCGGCCTGATGCTCAGCGTCACCGCCGACAAGGTGGTGCGCCTGGTGCCGCCGCTGATCCTGTCGGAGTCCGAGGCGGCGCAGATCGTCGCCATCCTCGCGCCGTTGATCAAGACCTTCCTGGCCGAGCCGGCGAAGTAGCACCGCACCCGCGCCATGAAACCCGGCATGAGCCTGATGAAGCACTACCTGCAGTTCAAGGACCTGCGCGCCGAGGAGTACGCGTATCTGTTCGAGCGCACCGGCATCATCAAGAAGCGCTTCAAGAACTACGAGAAGTACCAGCCGCTGGTCGACCGCACGCTGGCGATGATCTTCGAGAAGGCCAGCACGCGCACGCGCGTGAGCTTCGAGGCCGGCATGTACCAGATGGGCGGCTCGGTGGTGCACCTGACCACCGGCGACAGCCAGCTCGGCCGCGCCGAGCCGATCGAGGACAGCGCGCGCGTGATCAGCCGCATGGTCGACATCGTGATGATCCGCACCTACGAGCAGACCAAGCTCGAGGGATTCGCGGCGCACTCGCGCGTGCCGGTGATCAACGGCCTGACCAACGAGTACCACCCCTGCCAGATCCTGGCCGACATCTTCACCTTCATCGAGCACCGCGGCTCCATCCAGGGCAAGACGGTGGCCTGGGTCGGCGACGGCAACAACATGGCCAACACCTGGCTGCAGGCGGCCGATGTGCTCGGCTTCACGCTGCACGTCAGCACGCCCAGCGGCTACGAGATCGACCCGAAGCTCGCCGGCGTGAGCAATGCCGGCTGCGTGAAGACGTTCAGGAGCCCGATCGCCGCCTGCGAGGGCGCGCACCTGGTGACCACCGACGTCTGGACCAGCATGGGCTACGAGGCCGAGAACGAGGTGCGCATGAAGGCCTTCGCCGACTGGTGCGTCGACCGCCAGATGATGTCGGTGGCACAGCCCGACGCGCTCTTCATGCACTGCCTGCCCGCGCACCGCGGTGAAGAGGTCGAGGCCGAGGTGATCGACGGCCCGCAATCGGTCGTCTGGGACGAGGCCGAGAACCGCATGCACGTGCAGAAGGCGCTGATGGAGTACCTGCTCCTCGGCCGAATCGGCTGAGCCCGTGCGCCTGGCCCTGATCACCGACCTGCACGCCAACCGCGAGTCGGTGAGCGCGGTGATGGCGCACGCCAGCACCCAGGACATCGACCGCTACGCCTTCCTCGGCGACTTCGTCGGCTACGGCGCCGACCCCGGCTGGGTGGTCGACCTGGTGCGCGATCATGTCGCGCGCGGCGCGATCGCGGTGATGGGCAACCACGACGCAGCCGTCGTGCAAGGCCCCTTGCCGACCATGATTCCGGAAGCACGCCTGGTGGTGGAATGGACGCGCGAACGCCTCGATGCCGACCAGATGACCTTCCTCGCCACGCTGCCGATGTCGGCCACCGACGAAGACCGCCTGTTCGTGCACGCCAATGCCTTCGCGCCGGCCGAATGGTCCTACGTGCTCGGCCGCATGGAGGCGGTGCGCAGCCTGCAGGCCACGGCCGCGCGCTTCACCTTCTGCGGCCATGTGCACGACCCGAAGCTGTTCCACCTGACGGGCACCGGCAAGATCGGCGACTTCGTGCCCAGCGCGGGCATGCCGATCCCGCTGTCGGAGCAGCGCCGCTGGCTGGTCATCCCCGGCTCGGCGGGCCAGCCGCGTGACGGCAACCCGGCCGCCTGCTACGCGACCTTCGACACCGCGAACGCCACCCTCACCTACTTCCGCGTGCCTTACGACACCGAGACGGCAGGCGCGAAGATCCGTGCGGCCGGGCTGCCGCAGCGGCTGGCACGGCGGCTCGAGCATGGTGAATGACGACGGGCACACCGCCAACCGGCTCGAGCCCGGCCAGCTGATCGACGACTTCCGGCTGGAGGAGCGGCTGCACCAGGGCGGCATGGCCAACCTGTGGCGTGTCACCCGCATCGATGCGGCCGAGGACAGGCCGTTGATCATGAAGGTGCCGCGCATCAAGGGCGGCGACGACCCGGCCACGATCGTCGGCTTCGAGGTCGAGCAGATGATCATGCCGACGCTGTCGGGCCCGCACGTGCCGAAGTTCGTCGCCAAGGGCGACTTCACGCGCCAGCCGTACATCGTGATGGAGCACATCCCGGGCGCGTCGCTGCGCGCGCGCTTCGACGCCTCGCCGCTGCCGCTGGACGAGGTGGTGCGCACCGGCATCAAGGTGGCGACGGCGCTGCATGAACTGCATCGCCAGCGCGTCATCCACCTCGACGTGAAGCCGAGCAACATCATGTTCCGGCAGAGGCCGGACGGCACGCAGGGCGAAGCCGTGCTGGTCGACTTCGGCCTGTCGCGCCACGACCAGCTGCCCGACCTGCTCGACGAGGAATTCGAGCTGCCGATGGGCACCGGCCCCTACATGTCGCCCGAGCAGGTGCAGTTCGTGCGCAACGACCCGCGCAGCGACCTGTTCGCGCTCGGCGTGCTGATGTACCACCTGGCCACCGGCGAGCGCCCGTTCGGCAACCCGAACAGCGTGCGGGGCCTGCGCCAGCGCCTGTACCGCGAGCCGGTGCCGCCGCGGATGCTGCGGCCGGACCTGCCGCCGTGGCTGCAGGAAATCATCCTGCGCTGCCTCTCGGTGCAACCCGACCAGCGCCACCAGACCGCCGCGCAGCTCGCCTTCGAGCTGGCCCACCCCGACCAGGTCGTGCTCACCGAACGGGCGCAGCGCACGCGCAAGAGCGGCGGCCTGACGACCTTCAAGCGCTGGTTCGGCGCGATCGGCGGCGAGCCGGCGGCGACCGCCAGCGCGACCGGCCAGACCGAGCGCAGCCCGATCCTGCTCGCTGCGGTCGACGTCGCCGGCGCCACGCCGGCGCTGCTCGAGGCGGTGCGCGGCACCGCGCTGCGCCTGCTGCAGACCGAGCCCGGTGCCCGCCTGGCCTGCCTGGCGGTGATGAAGACCCACCGCATCGCCACCGACGAGTACCTGGAACCCGACGGCAGCAGCAAGCACGTCAACCTGCTGGTGCAGCTCAAGCACTGGGCACATCCGCTGCAGCGGATGCTCGATCCGAATCGCGAGCTGCAGGCCGGGCGCATCACCTACCACGTGCTGGAGGCGCCGGACGCGGCCGACGCCATCGTCGAGTACGCGCGCAAGAACCATGTCGACCACGTCGTGATGGGCGCGCGCAGCAGCGGCGGGCTGCGCCGCTACCTCGGCAGCGTGTCGGCGCAGGTGGTGGCGCAATGCGATTGCACCGTCACCGTGGTGCGCGCCGCCGCCGAGGATTGAGTCGCGCGGTGGACGACAACCCCTGCATCCGCTGCGGCGCCTGCTGCGCCAGCTTCCGCGTCGACTTCGCGGTCGAGGAACTCGAATCGAATGGCGGCCGCGTGCCCGACGGGCTGAGCGTCGAGGTCAATCAAGCCAGCTGCCGCATGCGCGGCACCGACCATGCGTCGCCGCGCTGCGCGGCGCTGGTCGGCACGGTCGGCGTGAAGGCCCATTGCGGCATCTACGAGTGGCGGCCGTCGCCGTGCCGCGAGTTCGGCCTGCGTGCGCCGATGGGCCTGGGCGACGAGGCCTGCACGCGCGCACGCGCGCGGCACGGCCTGCCGCCGCTGGCGGTCTGAGTCTCACGGCGCCGGTGCGGCGGGCGGCAGCGATGCGGGCAGCGGCCGCCGCCAAGCCTCGGCCCACTCCGCCATCAGCGTGTCGTTGGGTTCGCCTTCGCGCACCAGCAGGCCCGTCTCCAGCTCGCGGCTCGACTCGTACCAACCCGGGCCGCAGTCTTCGGGCTCACCGTCGAGCCGCATCATGCTGAAGCGGCGCAGGAAGCGCTGCTCGGCGGCGCGGTGTCGGCACAGGTCGGCGATGCGGGTGATCAGTCGGGCCATCTCGTCCTCCAGCGGTGTGTCGTGCTGGAGGCCAGTGTTCCGATCGGGCCGTGCCTCGAAAATCGCCCGATGGTCGTCCCCCGGCGGCGTTCCCCCTGCGCCGCCCCCGGTCGGGGGAGGGATCAGGCGTCGGCCGGAATCACGCTGACGGCCACATCCATCGCCTGCGTGCCGCCGCCCAGGATGACGCCGCGCAGCGGCACCACGTCGGCGAAATCGGCGCCCCAGGCCAGCGTGATGTAGCGCTGGTCGGCGAGCTGGTCGTTGGTCGGGTCGAACTCCACCCAGCCGTGGCGCGGCGACCAGACGGCCACCCAGGCGTGGGAAGCGTCCACCCCCATCAGGCGGGGCTGGCCCGGGGGCGGGTCGGTGAGCAGGTAGCCCGACACATAGCGCGCCGCCAGGCCATGGCCGCGCAGCGCGGCGAGCATCAGGTGGGCGAAGTCCTGGCAGACGCCGCGGCGGTGCTGCAGCACCTCGTCGACCGAGGTGCTGACGGTGGTGGCGTCCGGGTCGAACTCGAAGTCGGCATGGATGCGGTGCATCAGGCCGAGCACCGTCTCCAGCCAGTCGCGGCCGGGCACGAACGAGGCCGCCGCATAGTGACGCGCGGCGTCGGACAGCGGCAGCAGCATCGTCGGCTCGCACATGCGCGCCGCCTCCAGGTCGGCCGGGGCGCCGTCCTGCAGCAGCGCCTGGCGAACCGCCTCCCAGGGCTGCGTCGCGTCGGCCTGCAACTGGGGCCGCGCGCCGATCTCGACCTCGGCCTGCATGCGCACACGCAGCCGCCGGTGCGCGCGGTGCAGGCCGAAGTGCGTGACGGTGTTGCCGAACGCGTCCGGGCCGTCGTGGCGCTCGTCCGGGTGCGGATCGATGTCGATCGCGTGCGCCAGCAGGCGCTGCCAGGGCAGCGTGCGCGGCGTCAGGCGGGCGCGCTGCCAGGACTGCGAGACCGGCGCGTCGTAGGCGTAGCGCGTCTCGTGCTCGACGCGGTATCTCACAGCCTTCATGCGACGAGGGACA
This sequence comes from Variovorax sp. YR752, assembly GCF_943372545.1. NCBI lineage: Bacteria > Pseudomonadati > Pseudomonadota > Betaproteobacteria > Burkholderiales > Comamonadaceae > Variovorax > Variovorax sp. YR752. The sequence goes on from NZ_CALRZC010000134.1 coordinate 13,266, forward strand.
GCACGCTGCGCGAGGCCGCGTGCGAGAAGAACTTCAGCGTCAGCTCGTCGGACACGCCGCCGGCAACACGCTGCAGCTGCTCGAGCAGGTCGGCCAGCGCCTCGCTCTCCGGGTGCAGGTCGGCCGGCGTCAGTGCCGCCAGTGCCGCCTGCCCGGGCGCGACGACGTCGCTGGCGAAGCGGCCGTGCACCGCCTCCAGCTTGGCGACGTACTCACCCAGGCCCTTGACCTGGAAGGCCAGCGAACGCGGCACCAGCTCGTCGCGCACCAGCAGGTCGAGCACCGGCAGCCACTCCGGCGCCACCAGATAGCGGGAGCGGTAGGTCACCGAGGAATCGGCCCATTGCAGCAGCCACTCGAGGCCCTGGTCGCGCCCATCGCTGGTCGCCACGCGCAGCGCGGCGCAGAGGTTCCACAGCCGTTCGATGCGCCGGCCCATCGAGAGGAAGCGCCAGCCGGTGCCGCGGGTCATGCCGTCGAGCACGAAGCCCGACAGCGTGACCATCGCGGCGACCGCCCGGTCCAGCCAGGCCAGCGCCAGCGGCAGGCGCATCGCGGTGGAGGCATTGCTGCGCTGGAACACCGGGTCGCCGATCAGCTGGTTGATGGTGCGCCAGTGATCGGCCGACATGCGGTCGCGCAGGTTGAAGGCGACGCGCGAAACCTGGCGCAGCCGCTCGGCGAGCGCGCCGTCAGGATGGGTCGCGGCGCGCAGCAGCGCGATCGCCGGGTCGTCGTCCTCGTCGACCAGCCCGAGCCGCGCGCACAAGGCCAGCGCCGCGCTGCCGCCTTCCATCGCCTCCTCGTCGAGCTGCGCCTCGATGGCCACGCGCAACAGACGGATGGCCGCATCGGCGCGTTCGCCGTAGCGGCCGAACCAGAACAGGTTCTCGGCGCTGCGCGAGGGCAGGTTGGCGCGCGAGCTGACCAGGTCGGCCGGCCTCACCGTGCTGGTCAGCAGCGAGAAGGAGGCGTTGACCGGGGCGTCGGACAGCACCCAGGTGTCCTTCGAGCGGCCACCGCGCTGCATCGCGATGACGCGCGGCTCGCCCTCGCCGGCCACCCGCGTCAGCCCGCCAGGCATCAGCTTGTAGCCGTCGGGCGTGGCGACGGCGAACACGCGCAGGCCGACGGTGCGTGCGGCCAGCGACTCGCGCCCGTGTGCGCCGCGCTCGAGCACCGGCGCCTGCGAGACATGCACCCACTCCTGCGCGACGTAGCGCTGCGGGCGCGCCGCCACCCGCGCGCGCAGCTTCTCGCGCCCGGCGGCATCGAGGTCGGCGCCGAACACCGCGGGCTCGCGCGAGGAGCGCTCCAGCGGCTTGATCAGCACCTGGTCGAGGCGCTTCCAGGCATCCTCGAATGCGGCCGGCTCACCCAGCCACCAGGTCGCCACCGAGGGCAGCTTGAGCGGCTCGCCGAGCAGCTGTTCCGACAGCCGCGGCAGGTAGCCGAGCAGCGCGCCCGACTCGAGCACGCCCGAGCCGAGCGAGTTGGCGATCAGCACCGTGCCGCGGCGTGCGCACTCGGTCAGCCCGGCCACGCCCAGCGCCGAGTCGGAGCGCAGCTCGAGCGGGTCGCAGTAGTCGTCGTCCTGGCGGCGCAGCAGCGCATGCACACGCTTGAGGCCCTCGACCGTCTTCATCCACACGCAGCCGTCGCGCACGGTCAGGTCGCTGCCCTCGACCAGCGCCACGCCGAGGTAGCGCGCCAGCAGCGCGTGCTCGAAGTAGGTCTCGTTGAACGGGCCGGGGGTGAGCAGCGCGATCAGCGGCGAACCGTCACCCGGGCCGCCACGCGGCGCCCAGCGCAGCAGCGACTCGCGCAGCGCGGCGAAGAACGAGGCCAGGTGCTGCACGCGCAGCTCGCGGAACAGCTGCGGAAAGACGCGCGAGACGACCAGCCGGTTCTCCAGCGCGTAGCCCGCCCCCGAGGGCGCCTGCGTGCGGTCGCCGACCACCCACCAGCGGCCGTCGGGCGAGCGCGCCAGGTCGGCGGCGTAGTGGAACAGGTGCACGCCGCCCGGCGGCCGGATGCCCTGCGCCGGCGACAGGTAGCCGGCGTGGCCGAACACCACGCCCGGCGGCAACGCGCCGCTCTTGAGCAGCGCCTGCTCGCCGTACAGGTCAGCGAGCACGCGGTTGAGCAGCTCGGCGCGCTGCGCGATGCCTTCCTCGATGGCGCGCCACTCGTCACCCGAGAGCAGCAGCGGCAGCGGATCGACCTCCCACGGCCGGTCCATGCCCTTCGGGTCGGCATAGACGTTGTAGGTGATGCCGTTCTCGCGCACCTCGCGCTCCATCAGCGCGAGCGTGTCCGACAGCCCCCTTCCGCCCCGCTCGGCCAGCGCGCGCAGGAAGGCATCCCAGTGCGGCCGCGGCGCGTGTGGCTGCGCCAGCAGCTCGTCGTAGCGGCCGCCACGGGCCGCGTAGCCGGCGAGCAGGTTCTTCAGCATCGAGGGCGTCCGGGGGCGGGCCGGGCTGTGACGTCCTCAGGATTGTCGCCGCAGGTCGAGCGTGAACGGGAAGTTGGGGTTCCTCTCTTCGCGGGGGATGCTCATCTCGCCCGGCGTGTGGCCGAGGCGGAAGAAGCGCGCCAGACGGCGCGCCTCGGCCTCGTAGGCGTTGACCGGGAAGGTGCTGTAGTTGCGCCCGCCCGGGTGCGAGACGTGGTACTGGCAGCCGCCCATCGAGCGATTCATCCAGCTGTCGACCAGGTCGAAGGTCAGCGGCGCGTGCACGCCGATGGTCGGGTGCAGCGACGAGGCCGCGTTCCACGCCCGGTAGCGCACCGCGCCGACGAACTCGCCGACCTGCCCGGTCGGCTGCAGCGGCACCATCCGTCCGTTGCAGGTGAGCACGTGGCGGTCGCCGACCAGCCCGGTGACGCGCAATTGCAGCCGCTCGACCGAGGAGTCGACGAAGCGCACCGTGCCGCCGGGCGCGCCCTCCTCGCCCATCACGTGCCAGGGTTCGAGCGCGAGGCGCACTTCCACCTCGACCCCGCGCGCCGTGAACTCGCCCAGGCGCGGGAAGCGGAAGTTCAGGTGCGGCGCGAACCACTCCAGCTTCATCGGGTAGCCGAAGTCGTTCAGTTCCTCGACCACGTCGGCGAGGTCTTCCCAGACGAAGTGCGGCAGCATGAAGCGGTCGTGCAGCTCGGTGCCCCAGCGCTTGAGCTTCGCCGGCCGGTACGGGTGCTGCCAGAAGCGCGAGATCAGCGAGCGCATCAGCAGCTGCTGCGTCAGGCTCATGCGTGCATGGGGCGGCATCTCGAAGGCGCGCATCTCGAGCAGGCCGAGGCGGCCGGTCGAGCCATCCGGCGAGTACATCTTGTCGATGCAGAACTCGGCGCGGTGGGTGTTGCCGGTGGAGTCGATCAGCAGGTTGCGCAGCAGCCGGTCGATCATCCACGGCGGGCAGGCCTGCGGCCCGAGCGCCGACTGGCGCTGCAGCTCGGCGAAGGCGATCTCGATCTCGTAGACCGAGTCGTTGCGCGCCTCGTCGATGCGCGGCGCCTGGCTGGTCGGGCCGATGAACAGGCCCGAGAAGATGTAGCTCAGCGCCGGGTGGTTGTGCCAGTAGGCAATCATGCTGGCCAGCAGGTCGGGCCGGCGCAGGAAGGGCGAGTCGGCCACCGTGGCGCCGCCGAGCACGAAGTGGTTGCCGCCGCCGGTGCCGGTGTGGCGGCCGTCGAGCATGAACTTCTCGGTCGACAGCCGCGTCTCGTGCGCCGCCTGGTAGAGGTGCGTGGTCTGCTCGACCAGCTCCGACCAGCTGTGTGCCGGGTGGATGTTGACCTCGATGACGCCCGGATCCGGCGTGACGCGCAGCGTCGACAGGCGCGGGTCCTTCGGCGGCTCGTAGCCTTCCAGGATCAACGGCAGCTTCATCTCGAGCGCGGTGTCCTCGACCACCGCCACCAGCTCGAGGTAGTCCTCCAGCGAGGAGGTCGGCGGCATGAACACGTACAGGCGCCCGTGGCGCGGCTCGGCCGAGATCGCCGTGCGCGTGACCCAGCCGGCCGACTCGAAGCGCTGCGGCGTGCGCAGCGACGGCGCCGGCGCGGCGGTGGAATCCTCGTCGAGCTGGCCAAAGCCGCTGTTGCCGAAGCCGCTGCCACCGGCGCCACGCAAGGCGGCGCGCGACCGGTCGGCAAAGCTGGCCAGCGGCGGCGCGCCCGCGCCGGCACCGCCTTCGCCGAGATGGCTGGCGAAACGCAGCCGCTGGTACGACGGAAGCGCCGGGAAGGGCTGGGTCGGGTCGGGCGCGTGGATCCAGGGCATGTCGGCACCCGTGGCCCAGGGCTGCGAGTCGAGCGGCAGCCGGTAGCCGAGCGCCGAGTCGCCGGGGATCAGGTAGCAGCGCTCGCTGCGCAGGAACCACGGGCCGGTCTGCCAGCGCGCCGGGCCGCTGTACTGGCGCGCCACCGGCAGCACGTGGCCGACCACCTTGTCCAGCCCCTGGCTGAACACCTTGCGCAGGCGCTCGCGCTCGAGCGGATCGGCCAGGCGCGCGTCGAACGGGTCGACATTGGCCGGCAGCTTGCGCTCGCGCCACAGGTAGTACCAGACGTCCTCGTAGGCCGTGAACACGTACTTCGGATCGAGCGCCAGCCGCTTGGCGACGCCTTCGAGAAAGCGCTGCGCCTGCACGTCGGTGACGCCGTAGTCCTGGTGCTCGCTGGCGAACAGCTCGGGGTGCGTCCACACCGGCTCGCGGTCCTTGCGCCAGAACAGGTTGAGCGACCAGCGCGGCAGCTGCTCGCCCGGGTACCACTTGCCCTGGCCGTAGTGCAGCAAGCCGCCGTCGCCGTACTTGGCGCGCAGCTTGTCCATCAGGTCGGCGGAGAGAAGCCGCTTGGTCGGCCCCAGTGCCTCGGTGTTCCACTCGGCGCCGTCGCGGTCGTCGACCGAGACGAAGGTCGGCTCGCCGCCCTGCGTCAGCCGCACGTCGTTGCGCCGCAGGTCTTCATCGACGCGGTGGCCCAGCGCCTCGATCTCGCTCCACTGCGCGTCGGTGTAGGGCAGCGTGACGCGCGGCGCCTCCCAGACGCGCGAGACCTTCATGTGGTGCTCGAACTCGGTCTCGCACTCGTCGAGCGCACCGGTCACCGGTGCGGCCGAGCCGGGGTCGGGCGAGCAGGCCAGCGGGATGTGGCCCTCGCCGGCAAGCAGGCCGGAGGTCGGGTCCAGGCCGATCCAGCCGGCGCCGGGCAGGTAGACCTCGCACCAGGCGTGCAGGTCGGTGAAGTCGACCTCGGTGCCGCTGGGCCCGTCGAGCGACTTGACGTCGCTCTTGAGCTGGATGAGGTAGCCAGAGACGAAGCGCGCGGCAAAGCCGAGGTGGCGCAGGATCTGCACCAGCAGCCAGCCCGAGTCGCGGCACGAGCCGCTGGCGCTGACCAGCGTCTCTTCCGGCGTCTGCACGCCCGGCTCCATGCGGATCAGGTAGCCGATGTCCTTCTGCAGCTTCTGGTTCAGCTCGACGAGGAAGTTGGTCGTCTGCTTCTTCTCGCGCGGGATGGCGGCCAGGTACTTCGCGAAGGCCGGCGTCAGCTCGCCCTTGAGGCGGTACGGCGCCAGTTCGTGGGCGAGCGAGGGGTCGTACTCGAACGGAAAATGTTCTGCCGAGGGCTCGAGGAAGAAGTCAAACGGGTTGAGCACCGACATCTCGGCGACCAGGTCGACCTCGATGCGGAAGCTCGTCGTCTTGTCCGGGAAGACCAGGCGCGCCAGGTAGTTGGACTGCGGGTCCTGCTGCCAGTTGATGAAGTGCGTGGCCGGCTCGACGCGCATCGAGTAGCTCAGGATGCGCGTGCGCGAGTGCGGCGCCGGGCGCAGGCGGACCACCTGCGGCCCGAGGTTGATCGGCCGGTCGTACCGGTAGTGGGTCACGTGGTTGAGCGCGACGTGGATGGACATTCAGGACTCCAGGGTGATCGGTTCGGCGACGGGGCCGCCCATGGGCTCGATGCGCACGCGCACGCGCATCGATTCGTCGCCACCGCCTTCGCGCACGCCGCGGACGGGCGCGCAGGCAGCATAGTCGGGGCCGACGGCCAGGCGCACGTGGCGCTCGTCCATCAGGCACAGGTGGGTGATGTCGACACTCAGCCAGCGGCGCTCGGCCACATCGAGGCAGACGTCGGCCCAGGCGTGGCTGGCGAGTTCCGGCGCAGTCGGCGAATGGAAATAGCCGCTGACGTAGCGCGCCGGCAGGCCGGCGGCACGGCAGGCGGCGATGAAGACATGGGCCTGGTCCTGGCACACCCCGGCGCCGATGGCCAGCGCTTGCTGCGCCGTGGTGGCCACGTCGGTCACGCCGGCGCGGTAGACGATGCGCCGGCAGACGGCCTCGGCCAGACCCAGCAGATCACGCTCGCCAGGACGGCTGGCGATGTGCCCGTGCCCCAGCCCGGCCAGTGCGGCATTGGCCGCGGTCAGCGCGGTGGGCCGCAGGTACAGCGCCGGATGCGGCGCCGCGAGATCGTCGACCAGCCAGGCCAAGGGCGTGGTGGCCACCGTGCCATGCGCCTGCACACTGCCTTGGTACACATGCCGCCCGCCGCGTGCACGCGCCATGCTCCAGCTGTGCGAGAGATTGCCGAAGCCGTCGCGCTGCGCGTACAGCGGCCCGGGCGCGCTGACCTGCCAGTCCACCACCTCCTGGTGCGCATTGGCCTGCGGCGTCAGGCACAACTGCTGCAGCGCGTACTTCAGCGGCGCGCTGTACTGGTAGTGCGTCTCGTGGCGGATGCTGAGTTTCATGGCTCAGCGGACCGTCACTGCACGGGAACCAGGAAGTCGCGGCTGATGCCGACGCCGATGGTGTTCACGCGGTCGAGGAACTGCGTCAGGAAGGCGTGCAGGCCGGTGGCCAGGATCTCGTCGATGCGGCCGTACTGCAGGTCGGCGCGCAAGCGGCCGGCCTGGCGCAGCGTCTCGCCCGACTGCTCGTTGGCGACCATCGTCAGGTTGCCCACCACCTCGTGCATGCACGCCGCCAGCGAGCGCGGCATGTCCGGGCGCAGGATCAGCAGCTCGGCGACCTTCTCCGGCAGGATGACGTTGCGGTAAGCCTTGCGATAGACCTCGAAACCGGAGACCGAGCGCAGGATCGCCGACCAGTGGTAGAAGTCGAACTCCACGTCCTTGGCGACGCCCTGGCTCTGACTCTGGCTCTGCGCCGAGCCGAAGAACTCGCTGTCCACCGCATGGAACTTCACGTCGAGCAGGCGCGCGGTGTTGTCGGCCCGTTCGAGGAAGCTGCCGATGCGCAGGAAGTGGAAGGCCTCGTCCTGCAGCATGGTGCCCACGGTCACACCGCGCGACAGGTGCGAGCGGAACTTGACCCACTCGAACAGCGCGCTCGGGTCGCGGTGGAAGTCGCTGGTCGCGACCATGCGCTGGAACTCCAGCCAGGTCTGGTTCTGTGTCTCCCAGACCTCGGTGGTCAGCGTGCCGCGCACGGCGCGGGCGTTCTCGCGCGCGGCCATCAGGCAGGAGCGGATGCTCGACGGGTTCTGCGCGTCGGCCACCATGTAGTCCATGACTTCGCGCGCCTCGACCGTGCCGTGACGCTTGGCGAAGTCGCCGCTCAGCTCGGAGATGCCGAGCAGGCCCTTCCAGCCCTTCTCGGCGGCGTCGGCGGATTGCGGCAGCAGCGAGGTCTGGTAGTTGACGTCGAGCATGCGCGCGGTGTTTTCGGCCCGCTCCATGTAGCGCGACATCCAGAAGAGGTGATCGGCGGTACGTGACAGCATGATCAGACCTCCAGAACCCAGGTGTCCTTGGTCCCGCCGCCCTGCGACGAGTTGACCACCAGCGAGCCTTCCTTCAGCGCCACGCGCGTCAGGCCGCCGGGCACCATCTGCACCGTCTTGCCCGACAGCACGAAGGGCCGCAGGTCGATGTGGCGCGGCGCGATGCCGCTCTCGACGAAGGTCGGGCAGGTCGACAGGGCGAGCGTCGGCTGCGCGATGTAGCCCTCGGGGTGGGCTTCCAGCGCCTTGCGGAAGTCGGCGATCTCGGCCTTGGTGGCGGCCGGGCCGACCAGCATGCCGTAGCCGCCGGCACCGTGCACCTCCTTCACGACCAGCTCGGGCAGGTGGTCGAGCACGTACCTGAGGTCGTCGGCCTCGCGGCACAGGTAGGTCGGCACGTTGTTCAGGATGGGCTTCTCGCCGAGGTAGAACTCGATCATCTTCGGCACGTAGGGGTAGATCGACTTGTCGTCGGCCACGCCGGTGCCGATCGCGTTGCACAGCGCCACGTTGCCGGCGCGGTAGACGCCCAGCAGCCCGGCGCAGCCGAGCGTGGAGTCGGCCCGGAAGGCCAGCGGGTCGAGGAAGTCGTCGTCGACGCGGCGGTAGATCACGTCGACCCGCTTCGGCCCCTGCGTCGTGCGCATGTAGACGAAGTTGTCCTTGACGAACAGGTCCTGGCCCTCGACCAGCTCGACGCCCATCTGCTGCGCCAGGAAGGCGTGCTCGAAGTAGGCGCTGTTGTACATGCCCGGCGTCAGCACGCAGACGGTCGGCTCGTTGACGGCCGCCGGCGCCACCGCGCGCAGCGTCTCGAGCAGCAGGTCGGGGTAGTGCGCCACCGGCTCGACGCGGTGCTGGCTGAACAGCTCGGGGAACAGCCGCATCATCATCTTGCGGTTCTCGAGCATGTAGCTCACGCCGCTGGGCACGCGCAGGTTGTCCTCCAGCACGTAGTAGCTGCCGCTGCCGTCGGGGTTGGCGGCACGCACGATGTCGATGCCGGAGATGTGCGAGTACACACCGCCAGGCACGTCGACGCCCATCATCTCGGGGCGGAACTGCGCGTTCTTGAAGATCTGGTCGGCCGGCACCAGGCCGGCGCGGATGATCTCCTGGTCATGGTAGACGTCGTGGATGAAGCGGTTCAGCGCGGTCACGCGCTGGGTCAGGCCCTTCTCCATCTCGATCCATTCGTGGGCCGGGATGACACGCGGGATCAGGTCGAAGGGGATCAGGCGCTCGGTGCCGGAACCGTCTTCGTCCTTGGCGCCATACACCGCGAAGGTGATGCCGACGCGGCGGAAGATCATCTCGGCCTCTTCGCGGCGCGACTTCATCACGTCGCGCGGCTGCTGGGCGAGCCAGCGGTCGTAGCCCCTGTAGTGCTCGCGCACCGTGGTGCTGCTGGCCTGCATCTCGTCGAAGCTGGGTCTCATCGAAAGCGTCTCCTCGGAATGCAGGGTAGCAAAAAGCAGGCCACTCACCGCCCGGCGGACGGCTGCGCAGCTTGATGGTGCCAGTAGCGGCGCGCGGCGTCACGCTGGCAAACCGTGGTAGGCAGAGCCTCGGAATGCCAATGCCAGGCACCACAGCCGGCGCTGTCGGCGAGTTCCACGCCGCGGGCACGGTAGCGCTCGACCACCTCGGGCGCCGGGTGGCCGAAGCGATTGCGGTAGCCGGCCTGGACGAGCGCCCGCCGCGGCTGCACTGCGGCGAGGAACAGCGGCGTCGACGACGTGCGGCTGCCATGGTGCGGCACCAGCAGCACTTCGGCGCGCAGCGCATCGCCCCAGCGCCCGGCGAGCTGCAGTTCCTGCTCGCGCTCGATGTCGCCGGTCAGCAGCGTGGCCGCGCCGCCGGCGCCGGCGATGCGCAGCACGCAGGAGACGGCATTGGGCCGCAACGCGGCATCGAGCGGGCCGGGCGGCGGATGCAGGAACTCGAAGCGCA
>NZ_CALRZC010000135.1:0-22787 GCF_943372545.1 Variovorax sp. YR752
GCGACCCTCGAGGCGCACGGCGGCAGCATCGAGGCGGCGCTCTCGCCGCTGGGCGGCCTGCGCATGACGATCACCCTTCCATTGGCGGCCTCCGCATGACACGCATCGTGATCGTCGAGGACGAACTCGACATCGCCTCCGTGGTGCAGGACTACCTGCGCCACGCCGGCTACGACACCGAGCATTTCGCCGACGGGCAGAGCGCGCTCGAACGCATCGTCGCCGCACCGCCCGACCTGACGCTGCTCGACATCATGCTGCCGCGCCTGGATGGCATCGAGGTGCTGCGCCGCGCGCGCGAGCACACGGCGCACCCGATCATCATGCTCACCGCGCGCATCGAGGAGGTCGACCGCCTGCTCGGCCTGGAGCTGGGCGCCGACGACTACGTGTGCAAGCCGTTCTCGCCGCGCGAGCTGGTGGCGCGCGTGCGTGCCGTGCTGCGCCGAACCGCGCCTGCTGCTGCACCGGGACAGTCGACTGTTTCGGACAACGCACCGGGCCTCGTGCTCGACGATGTGCACTGGCGCGCCTCGCTCGACGGCACGCCGCTGAACCTCACGCGCCGCGAGTTCGGTCTGCTGCAGGTGCTGTCGCGGCACCCGGGCCGCATCTTCTCGCGCGCCCGGCTGCTGGAGCTGGCCTACGACGACACCGTGGACGTGACCGAGCGCGCCATCGACAGCCACGTGAAGAACCTGCGCCGCAAGCTCGGTGCGGTGACGCCCGCGCACGACTGGATACGGTCGGTGTATGGCGTGGGCTTTGCGTGGGAACCGCCGGCCGACGCGGTGCATTGAACACCCTTGTTTCCTGTGGAAGCAGCGCTCAGCCGTTCCACGGCGGGCTCGCCACCACCGCCGACGTCGCGGGCCGCGACAAGCCCAGCGCCCCTTCCAGCATCCGCATGATCGTCTCGCGCGCCTGGTCGAAATCTTCCGGCTCCAGCGCCTGCTTGCCGAGCAGCATCCGCATCTGCCAGGCGAAGTCGGCATAAGTCTGGGTCATGGCCCAGAGCGTGAAGAGCAGGTGCGGCACCGGCAGCGGGTCGATGTCGCCGCCCGCCATCCAGCGTTGCAGCACGGCCGCCTCGGCCCGAAAGGCGGGCACCAGCTTGGCCTGGATGTCGTCGGCGCACTGCGGCGCCTGCGAGATGATTTCCTGCGCGAACAAGCGCGAACCTGAGGGGTGGTCGTAGGAGAACTTGAGCTTCTGCGTGACGTAGCGCTCCAGCGCCGCGTGCGGATCGAGGTCTGCATCGGCGAGGCTGTCGAGATTCGACAGCCACGAATCGAGCACGTCGTTGAACACGCGCCGGTACAGCGCCGACTTCGAGGGAAAGTAATAGAGCAGGCTCTGCTTGGAAACGCCCGCATCGGCCGCGATGTCGTCGACCGACACACCGCCATAGCCGTGCAGCGCAAAGCACTCCTGCGCGACGGCGAGGATCGCGCTCTCCAGGTTCTGGCGGCGCGCCTGGCGCTTCACCGCGGGGGGACGTGGCGCAATGCTCATCGAATGACCTCCGCGCTGCGCGCTTGCCTGGAACGGCACTGCGCAGCACTCATGGGTTCTTGATCCGCGCCAGGAAGCGCACCAGCCGCTCGTCGCCGCACTGCGTGACGTTGAACCGGAACCACGCGAAGGGCTGCGGCGTGGTGCAGAAGTCCGCGGCGGCGGTGAGCGGCAGGCCCTGCTTGCGCGCCTCCAGCAGCACCGCATCGCTCGACGGCCGCGGCTCGCTGCCGGCCGGCCAGCCGGCGCAGAGGAAAGGGCCACCATCGGGCACGCACAGCGCCTGCAGGCCCGCCCCGGTCAACAGCGACAGCGTGCGCTCGCCAGCGATCTTCAAGGACGTGTTGAGCCGCTGCAGGAAGCGCGCGTGGCCGGCATCGGCCAGCACTTCGCAGGCCACGCGTTCCTCGAACTCGCTCGGCCCGAGCGTGGTGTGCAGGCAGCGCAGCGCGGGGTCGTCGGTCCAGCGCTGCGGCAACAGCACATGCGCGAGCCGCAGGCGGGCCGACAACGTGGCCGAGACGCTGCCGACCTGGGCCACGCGCTGCAGGCCGTCCATGGCCGCCAGGCTGGGCGCCTGCAGCGGCGAGAGCCCGCGCCACGCATCCAGCTCGATGACGCGCAGGTCGTGCCGCTCGGCGGCTTGCAGCGCCTGGTGCGCGCCCTGCGGGCTCATGCACACGCCCAGCGGATTGGAGACAGCCGTCGACACGAACAGCAACCGGCGCCGGCCCTCCGCAGGCAGCAAGGCGGCCTGCTCGTCGAGTGCGGCAATGTCGAGGCAACCGCCGCGCCGCGGCACTTCCAGCGTGCCCCGGCCCAGCGTGTGGATCAGCCGCCGCAGCTGGCGCGACGCGGGCGACTCGATCAGCACCGCGTCGCCGGGCGCGGTCCACGCCTGCAGCAGGCACATCGCAGCGCCGAGGCTGCCGGCGGCGGTCATCACCTGCTGCGGACCGAGTGCGGGCAGCTCGGCGCGATGGCGTGCGGCGATGCGCTCGCGCAGTCGCACCAGTCCGAGCCCGGGCCTGGCGCCGTCGTCCCATTCGGGGGTCGCGCGGGCCACGCGACGCATGGCCTCGCGCACCAGTTCGTCGCCACGGTATTCGGCCGGTGGCGGCCTGTCGTGGTCGGCGTGCGCCTCGGCCGCGGGCGACGCAACAACGTTCGGCGCAGGCGCTGGCCGGTGCAGCACGTAGTAGCCGCTCCCCGGTCGCGAGGCCAGCACCGAGCGCGCGCGCAAGGCGCTGTACGACTCGGTGACCGTGAAGGTGCTGATGCCCAGCTTGCCGGCCAGCGCGCGCACCGAAGGCATCTTGGTGCCGGGTGCCAGACGCCCGTCGATGACGCGCAACTCGACGCCCACCACGAGGCGCTGCGCCAGGCCGAGGCCGGGCGCGGCTTCGTCCATGTCGCCCATCAGGCCCTGCATCCAACCGGCACCGGCCGGCGCCGTCTGGCGCAGCGCCGACGCGTTGCTTGAACTCTGCATCACCGGGTCTCCTTGAGAAACGCATGCGGCCTGTCTGGACAGGGTTTGCCCTGGGCAACTGTGCTGGGGAGTGCACCAAACAGCATGGTCGGCAGCGGCAAACACTTTCTTGTGCGCCGCGCCAACTGTGTATGGGCGGCACCCCTCGTTTGCTGAATCATCGCGACATTCGACCACTTGGTCAAACTTCATGAGGGCTCGACCTCTCATGTCGCACACGGTTACCCCACCACGACCTGGAGCTTGAAAGCCCATGAGCAGCACGATGAATCCCGTCGCGCCCAGCGCGCACATTGCCTCCGATGTGCGCGCCGGCCGCCTCGACCCCGCGCAGTACGCCAAGAACTTCTGCGACGCCCACCCGCCGCTGAACGTGGTGCAGGCCAACATCGAGGCCGAGCGCTGCTACTACTGCTTCGACGCGCCCTGCCAGACGGCCTGCCCCACGGGCATCGACATCCCGACCTTCATCCGCCGCATTGCCGACGGCAACCTGCGCGGCGCGGCGCGCACCATCCTCGAAGAGAACCCGCTGGGCGGCATGTGCGCCCGCGTCTGCCCGACCGAGGTGCTGTGCGAGCAGGCCTGCGTGCGCAACAGCAACGAGAGCAAGCCGGTGGAAATCGGCCTGCTGCAGCGTCATGCGACCGATGCCTTCTTCGACGCACCCGGCGCACCGCTGTTCGTGCGCGCGGCCGACACGGGCAAGCGCATTGCTGTCGTCGGCGCGGGCCCGGCCGGCCTGGCCTGCGCGCACCGCCTCGCGGTGCTGGGCCACCAGGTGACGCTGTTCGACGCGCGCCCCAAGCTCGGCGGCCTGAACGAGTACGGCCTGGCGAGCTACAAGACGGTGGACGGCTTTGCACAGCGAGAGATCGAGTGGCTGCTGTCGGTCGGCGGCATCGAGGTGCGCAACCACCAGGCGCTGGGCCGCGAGCTGCACCTGGATGCACTCGCCACCGAGTACGACGCGGTGTTCCTCGGCCTCGGCCTGGCCGGCGTGAACGAACTGGGCCTGGGCGAGCAGGCCGGCGTGCGCGACGCGGTGGACTTCATCGCCGAGCTGCGCCAGGCCGCCTCGCCGGCCGACGTGGCCATCGGACGCCACGTGGTGGTGATCGGCGGCGGCATGACGGCCGTGGATGCGGCTGTGCAGTCGCGCAAGCTCGGCGCGGAAGACGTGAGCATCGTCTACCGGCGCGGCGCCGAGGCCATGGGCGCCTCGGTCGACGAGCAGAGCTGGGCCAAGGAGAACGGCGTGCGCATCATCCACTGGGCCGCGCCCAAGGCCCTGCGCGCCAAGGGCGGCGTGCTGCGCGGCATCGACTTCGCGCGCACCGCGCTGGTCGACGGCAAGCTGGTCGAGACCGGCGAGGCCCTCGCGCTGCAGGCCGACATGGTGCTGTGCGCCATCGGCCAGAGCTTTGTCGCGACCGCGCTGGAAGACAGCGGTGTGCGGCTGCAAGGCGGGCGCATCGACACCGATGCCGAATGCCGCAGCTCGCGCCCCAAGGTCTGGGCCGGCGGCGACGCGCGCTTCGGCGGGCGCGACCTCACGGTCGAGGCGGTGGAAGACGGCAAGCAGGCCGCGCTGTCCATCGACCGCCACCTGCGCGCCGCCTGACGCGACAGCGCCCTCTCTTCCTTTCTCACCTCTCATCCGTGCGCGCCGCGGCGCGACAGGAGCAATTCACATGGCAGACCTGAGCATCGACTTCGTGGGCATCCGCAGCCCCAACCCCTTCTGGCTGGCGTCGGCACCGCCGACCGATAAAGAGATCAACGTCGTGCGCGCCTTCGAAGCCGGCTGGGGCGGCGTGGTCTGGAAGACCGTGGGCGAAGACCCGAACGTGGTCAACGTGCACGGCCCGCGCTATGCCGTGTCGTATGCGGCCGACCGCCGCGTGACGGGCTTCAACAACATCGAGCTGATCTCCGACCGGCCGCTGCGCACCAACCTCGACGAGATGACGCGCGTGAAGCGCAACTGGCCCGACCGCGCGCTGGTGGCATCGATCATGGTGCCGTGCACCGAAGAGGCCTGGAAGAACATCCTGCCGATGGTCGAAGACACGGGCTGCGACGGCATCGAGCTGAACTTCGGCTGCCCGCACGGCATGAGCGAACGCGGCATGGGCGCGGCCGTGGGCCAGGTGCCCGAGTACATCCAGATGGTGGCCGAGTGGTGCAAGCACTACTCGAAGCTGCCGGTGATCGTGAAGCTCACGCCCAACGTGGCGGACATCCGGCCCGCCGCGCGCGCGGCCAAGAAGGGCGGCGCCGACGCGGTGAGCCTCATCAACACCATCAACTCGATCATGGGCGTCGACCTCGACGCGATGGCGATGTTCCCGCACACCGACGGCAAGGGCTCGCACGGCGGCTACTGCGGCCCCGGCGCCAAGCCGATCGCGCTGCACATGGTGGCCGAGATCGCGCGCGATCCGCAGACCGCCGGCCTGCCCATCTCGGGCATCGGCGGCGTCTCGACCTGGCGCGACGCGGCCGAGTTCATCGCGCTGGGCAGCGGCTCGGTGCAGGTGTGCACTGCCGCCATGGTCTATGGCTTCAAGATCGTGCAGGACCTGTGCGACGGCCTCTCCAACTTCATGGACCAGAAGGGCTACGCCAACCTCGAACAGATGCGCGGCCGCGCGGTCGGCAGCATCACCGACTGGCAGCAGCTCAACCTGAACCACGTCGACAAGGCCGTGATCCACCAGGACCTGTGCATCCAGTGCGGCCGCTGCCACGTGGTGTGCGAGGACACCTCGCACCAGGCCATCAGCGCCACGAAAGACGGCATGCGCTTCTTCGAGGTGAAGGAAGAAGAGTGCGTCGGCTGCAACCTGTGCGTGTCGATCTGCCCGGTGCCCGGCGCGCTGTCGATGCGCACGCTGAAGGCCGGCGAGACGGACGCGCGCACCGGCCACCCGGTGGTCGGCCACTACGCCAACTGGACCACGCACCCCAACAACCCGTTGCGCGTCGCCGACGCCACCCCGCACTGATCCGCCGGGTCGGCACGGATCGTGCCTGCGCCGCGTGAGTCCCCTTCCCAGCCCAGCCCCATGCAGGAACAAACACCATGAACACCTCATCGCAAAGCGGCAGCCCCACAGCCAACCTCTGGAACGAAGACCTCGCGCCCACCACGCTGGCGCAGCGAACGTGGCGCTGGTACCACTTCGCCGCACTCTGGGTGGGCATGGTGATGTGCATCCCCGCCTACATGCTGGCGGCCAGCCTCATCGAGGGCGGCATGTCGTGGGGGCAAGCGGTGCTGACCGTGTTCCTCGGCAACGCCATCGTGCTGGTGCCGATGCTGCTCATCGGCCACGCGGGTGCGAAGTACGGCATTCCGTATGCGGTGATGGCGCGCGCCTCGTTCGGCACGCGCGGGGCGCGGCTCCCCGCATTGCTGCGCGCCATCGTGGCCTGCGGCTGGTACGGCATCCAGACCTGGTTCGGCGGCCAGATGATCTACACGCTGGTCGGCGTTCTCATGGGCCAGCAACTGGGCGGCGACAAGCTGCCGATGCTCGGCATCAACGGCGCACAGCTCGTGTGCTTCCTGGTCTTCTGGGCGATCCAGTTGTACTTCGTGGTGCACGGCATCGAGTCGATCCGCCGGCTCGAAACCTACACCGCGCCGCTGAAGATCATCGTGTGCATTGCCCTGCTCTACTGGGCCGTGCAGCGCGCGGGCGGCCTGGGCCCGATCTTCGACCAGCCTTCGCAGTTCGAGGCCGGCGGCAAGAAGGCCGGCATGTTCTGGGCCGTGTTCTGGCCGTCGCTCACGGCCATGGTCGGCTTCTGGGCCACGCTGGCGCTGAACATTCCCGACTTCACGCGCTTCTCGCGTTCGCAGCGCGACCAGGTGGTGGGCCAGGTGATCGGCCTGCCCGCGCCCATGGGCCTGCTCGCGATGATGGCCGTGATGGTCACCTCGGCCACGGTGGTCATCTACGGCAAGGCGCTGTGGGACCCGGTCGACCTGGCCAGCCGCATGACCGGCGCCGCGGTGCTGATCGCGCTCATCATCCTGCTGATCGACACGGTGAGCGTGAACCTGGCAGCCAACCTCGTGGGCCCGGCCTACGACTTCTCTGCCCTCAACCCGAAGAAGATCTCGTACCGCACGGGCGGCTACGTCACCGCCGGCATCGCCATCGTGATGATGCCGTGGAAGGTGCTGGAGACCACGCAGGGCTACATCTTCACCTGGCTCATCGGCTACTCGGCGCTGCTCGGGCCGGTGGCGGGCATCCTGATTGCCGACTACTACCTCATCCGCCGCAAGGAGCTGGACGTCGATGCGCTCTACCGCGAGAACGGCGCCTACAGCTACGGCAACGGCTGGAACATGGCGGCCGTCATCGCCTTCGTCGTCGGCGTGCTGCCGAACATTCCGGGCTTCCTGAACGCGGCTTTCCCCTCGGCCGTGCCGACGATGCCCGAGTTCTTCAAGACGATCTACACCTACGCCTGGTTCGTCGGCGTGGCGCTGTCGGCCGTCGTCTACATGGGGCTGATGAAGGCGCGTGCGCCACAGCTTCAGGGCATGACTCCACCCCTCAAGAACCCCAGCTGAAGCAAAGAAAAGGAACCCACGCCATGACCGTTCTCATTCGCGGTGGCACGGTGGTCAACGCCGATGCCGAGCACCGCGGCGACGTGCTCTGCCAGGGGGACAAGATCCTCCAGGTCGGCACCGACCTGCAGGTGCCGGCCGGCACCGAAGTCGTCGATGCCGGCGGCGCCTACGTGCTGCCCGGCGGCATCGACCCGCACACCCA
Source organism: Variovorax sp. YR752 (assembly GCF_943372545.1). Taxonomy (NCBI): domain Bacteria; kingdom Pseudomonadati; phylum Pseudomonadota; class Betaproteobacteria; order Burkholderiales; family Comamonadaceae; genus Variovorax; species Variovorax sp. YR752. Next base: position 7,807 of record NZ_CALRZC010000135.1, read on the forward strand.
CATGCAGCTGCCCTTCATGGGCACCGTGGCGGCCGACGACTTCTTCAGCGGCACGGCGGCGGGGCTGGCCGGCGGCACCACCAGCATCATCGACTTCGTGATTCCCGATCCGCAGCAGTCGCTGATGGACGCGTTTCGCATGTGGCGCGGCTGGGCCGAAAAATCCGCCGGCGACTACAGCTTTCACGTGGCCGTGACCTGGTGGAACGACAGCGTGCACAAAGACATGGGCACGCTGGTGCAGGAGCACGGCGTGAACAGCTTCAAGCACTTCATGGCCTACAAGAACGCGATCATGGCCGACGACGAAATTCTGGTGAAGAGCTTCCAGCGCTCGCTCGAACTCGGCGCCATGCCCACGGTGCACGCGGAAAACGGCGAGCTGGTCGCGATGCTGCAGCAGCAGTTGCTGGCACAGGGCATTCGCGGCCCCGAGGGCCATCCGCTGTCGCGCCCGCCGATGGTCGAGGCCGAAGCCGCCAACCGCGCCATTGCCATCGCCGACGTGCTGGGCGTTCCGATCTACGTGGTGCACGTGTCGTGCGGCGAAGCGCTGGAGGCCATCACCCGTGCCCGTGCACGCGGCCAGCGCGTGTACGGCGAAGTGCTGGCCGGCCACCTGGTGGTCGACGAAAGCGCCTACCGCGACCCCGACTTCGCGCGCGCCGCCGCCCACGTGATGAGCCCGCCCTTCCGCTCGCGCGAGAACCAGGCCATGCTGTGGCGCGGCCTGCAGGGCGGCAACCTGCACACCACGGCGACCGACCACTGCACCTTCTGCGCCGAGCAGAAAGCCGCCGGTCGCAACGACTTCACGAAGATTCCCAACGGCTGCGGCGGCGTCGAGGAACGCATGGCTGTGCTGTGGGATGCGGGCGTGAACGCGGGCCGGCTCACGCCGTCGGAGTTCGTGCGCGTCACCTCCACCAACGCGGCGCAGCTGTTCAACCTGTACCCGCGCAAGGGCGTCATCCAGCCCGGAGCCGACGCCGACCTCGTGGTGTGGGACCCGAAGGCCACCAAGACGCTGTCGGTGAAGACGCAGCACTCGAAGAGCGACTTCAACATCTTCGAGGGCCGCGAAGTCACGGGCGTGCCGCGCCATACCGTGAGCGCGGGCCGCTGGGTCTACCGCGACGGCGACCTGCGCGCCGAGCCCGGCACCGGTCGCTACCTGAAGCGCCCGGCCTTCGCGCCGATGTTCACCGCGCTGGAACGCTTCAAGCACCGGCACGCGCCCACGGCCGTGGCGCGCTGAATCCCCAAGGAGTCATACATGAATGCAGCAGTGGACACACAACAGGTGCTGACGATCAACGGCGAGCGCCTGTGGAACTCGCTGATGGAGCTGGCGCGCATCGGCGCCACGCCCAAAGGCGGCGTCAAGCGCCTGGCGCTGACCGACCTCGACAAGCAGGGCCGCGACCTCGTGGTGTCATGGGGCAAGGAAGCGGGCCTGAGCATCACGGTCGACAAGATCGGCAACGTCTTCATGCGCCGCGAAGGCACCAACCCCGCGCTGCCGCCCATCGTGTCGGGCAGCCACATCGACACTCAGCCGACCGGCGGCAAGTTCGACGGCAACTACGGTGTGCTGTCGGCGCTGGAAGTGGTGCGCACGCTGAACGACCAGGGCATCCGCACCGAGGCGCCCATCGAGGTCGCGTTCTGGACCAACGAAGAAGGCTCGCGCTTCGTGCCCGTGATGATGGGCTCGGGTGTCTTCTGCGGCGCCTTCAGCCTCGAGCACGCCTATGCCGCGAAAGACACCGAAGGCAAGACGGTGCGCGAAGAGCTGGAACGCATCGGCTACGTCGGCAGCCAGACGCCAGGCGACCACCCCATCGGCGCCTACTTCGAAGCGCACATCGAACAGGGCCCGGTGCTGGAAGACGCGGGCAAGGTCATCGGCGTGGTGCCGGCGGTGCTGGGCCTCTCGTGGTACGACTGCGTGGTGACCGGCATGGAAGCGCATGCGGGCCCGACGCCCATGCACCTGCGCCGCGACGCGCTGCAGGTGGCGACGCGGATCATGCAGGAGGTGGTGGCCATCGCGATGCGCTACCAGCCGTACGGACGCGGCACGGTCGGCATGGTGCAGGTGCACCCGAACAGCCGCAACGTGATTCCAGGGCAGGTGAAGTTTTCAGTCGACCTGCGCAACGTGAACGACGAGCTGCTCGACCGCATGCACGGCGAGATCCTCGCGTTCGTCGAACGCACCGGCCGCGAGACCGGGCTGGCCGTGACCATCGAGCGCGTGTCGTACATCCCGCCCTGCCCTTTCCACCCCGACTGCGTGGACGCCGTGCGCCGCGCCACTGAAAAGCTCGGTTACTCAAGCATGGATGTGGTCTCGGGGGCGGGCCACGACGCGATCTATGCCGCGCGGCTCGCGCCGGCCGGCATGATCTTCGTGCCCTGCAAGGACGGCATCAGCCACAACGAGATCGAGGACGCGCAGCCCGACCATCTGACGGCCGGCTGCAACGTCTTGCTGCACGCCATGCTGGAGCGCGCGAAGCGCGTCGACTGACGCGCTCGCGGCGGCGTTGCCGTTACTGGTACGCCGCCAGCTCCTGCTTCGCAATCGCGTTGCGGTGCACTTCATCCGGGCCGTCGGCCACGCGCAGGTGGCGCTCGTAGGCGTAGAAGTGCGTGAGCAGCGTGTCCTGGCTCAGGCCCATCGCGCCGAAGGCCTGCATGGCCCAGTCGATCACCTTCACGCAGTTGTTGGGCGTGAGCACCTTGATCATCGCGATCTCTTTCGCGGCGACCTTGTTGCCCACGGTGTCCATGCGGTAGGCCGCGTGGAGCACCATCCAGCGCGACTGCTCGATGAGCATGCGCGACTCGGCAATGCGCTCGCGCCACACGCCCTGCTCCGACAGCGGCTTGTGGAAGGCGACGCGCGACACGAGGCGCTGGCACATCATCTCCAGCGCGGCCTCGGCCATGCCGATGGCGCGCATGCAGTGGTGGATGCGTCCGGGGCCAAGGCGGCCTTGCGCAATCTCGAAACCGCGGCCCTCGCCCAGCAGGATGTTCTCGACCGGCACGCGCACGTTGTCGAACACGATCTCGGGATGGCCGAAGGGCGGGTCGTACATGCCCAGCAGCTGCATGTCGCGCACGATGGTGATGCCGGGCGTGTTCTTCGGCACGAGCACCATCGACTGCTGCTTGTGGCGGTCGGCGTTGTCGGGGTCGGTCTTGCCCATCAGCACGAAGATCTCGCAGCGCTCGTTCATGGCGCCGGTGATGTACCACTTGCGCCCGTTGATGACGTACTCGTCGCCCTCGCGGCGGATGCTGCAGCGGATGTTGGTGGCGTCGCTCGACGCCACCTCGGGCTCGGTCATGGCGAACGACGAGCGGATCTCGCCGGCCAGCAGCGGCGTGAGCCAGCGTTCCTGCTGCGCCTTGGTGCCGTAGCGCGCCAGCACTTCCATGTTGCCGGTGTCGGGCGCGGAGCAGTTGAAGATTTCTGCGCTCCAGTAGCGCCGGCCCATGATCTCGCACAGCGGCGCGTACTCGACGTTGGTGAGGCCGGGGCCGTGTTCGGCTTCGGGCAGGAACAGGTTCCACAGGCCGCGCTCGCGCGCCTTGGCCTTGAGGCCGGCCATCATCGGCAGCTCGGCGTAGGGCCGGCCGGCGCGGGCGTTGGCGGCCAGCTCTTCCTCGCGGCGCTTCTCGTTCGGGTAGACGTGTTCGTCCATGAACTTGAGCAGCTCGGCGCGCAGCGCGAGCACCCGGGGCGTGAATTCGAATTGCATGTCGTCTCGTCCTTCTTCCAATGTGCGGTCGAAGATACGTCGCGATGCGGATCGGGACGGTCGTTCGCGCGACAGCACGAACGCCGCCCCTGCGCGAATCAACGTGGGGAGGGCAACGCCGTCGCGAGCGCGGCCAGTGCCGCCACCACCTTCTGCACCGACTGCGCGGCGCGCGCGTCCTTCAGTGCTCCATCCGCATCGAAGGCCTCGTTCGCACGTCCGAGCGCGAACTGCTGCGGCGCCACCAGCATCGCGAAGGCCATCTGCAGGTACTGGCGCAGGAAGTTCATCGAGCGCAGCGCGCCCAGCGGGCCGGGCGAGGCCGACAGCAGCGCGGCCGGCTTGTTGGCCGTGGCGGCCAGGCCGCCCGCGTGGCCGTCGCCCGGCGGAATGCGCGAGAGCCAGCTGAAAGCGTTGATGACCAGCGGCGTGGGAAAACCGTTGTACTCGGGCGTGACGATCAGCACGCCGTCGCTCGCCGCGATGGCACGCCGCAGCTCGAGCGCGCCGACGGGCACGCCCGAGGCGGCCTCGAGGTCGCCGTCGTACACGGGCAGCGCGAGCGCGCGCAGATCCATCTCGGTCACCTGCAGGCCTGCAGCGCGCGCGGTGGCGGCGGCCACGGCCGCCAGCTGGCGGTTGAGCGAGCCGTCGCGGGCGCTGCCGGGAATGATCAGGATGCGGGGACTGTCCATGCGAGGCTCCTTGCCGTGCGTTGAAAGAAGGAAAGCCGCGCCGCACGTTTCGCGTGCGGTGCGGCGTTCGTCAGTGTCGCATCGGGGCGATCAGCTGCGCTGCGAATCCAGCTGCTCGCTGTTCGTCACGACCTCCTGCGCCTTCATGTAGCTCTCGATCAGCAGCTGATACGGCGGGAACACGGCGCTGTAGGCCTCGGCCCATTGCGCGGCATCGTCGCGGTGCCAGGTCTTCTGCACTTCGGAGCACACGCCCGCGGTGTCGATCGGCACCACGCCGGCCTGCACCACGCGCGCCAAGGTGATCTCCTGCGCCATCTTCGAGTAGGTGCCCGAGGCGTCGACCACCGCGAACACGCGGTAGCCGTCGTACACGGCCGAGATGCTCGGGAAGGCCATGCACACGCTGGTGATGGTGCCGGCAATGATCAGCGTGCCGCGCCCTGTCGCCTTCACGGCGGCCACGAACTCGGGGTTGTCCCAGGCGTTGATCTCACCCTTGCGCGCCACGTACTGCGCATGCGGCGCGTACTTGTGCACTTCGGGAATCAGCGGCCCGTTGGGCCCCTGCGGCACCGAGGCGGTGGTGATGACCGGGATCTTCGCCAGCGTCGCAACCTTGGCCAGCGTGGTGACGTTGGAACGCAGCTCGGTCATCGGCATGTCCTTCACGGTCTGGAACAGGCCGCTCTGGTGGTCGATGAGCAGCATCACGGCATCGTCGGGGTCGATGACGGGCTTGGCGCCGTTGAAGTTGGCGACGGTGTTGGGAATGGTCATGGGGTGCTCACTTTCCCTGGGTCAGCTGGGTGTAGCTGGTGATGAGGTTGCGGTAGTCGGGGATGTGGTTGGAGAACAGCGTCCCCAGCCCCTCGATGTCGTTGCGCCAGTCGCGGTGCAGCTCGCAGGCCACGCCGAACCACGACATCAGCTGCGCGCCGGCGGCCGACATGCGGTCCCACGCGGCCTGGCGCGTCACGTCGTTGAAGGTGCCCGACGCATCGGTGACGACGAACACGTCAAAGCCCTCGGCCAACGCCGACAGCGCCGGGAAGGCCACGCAGACCTCGGTGACCACGCCGGCGATCAAGAGCTGCTTCTTGCCCGTGGCTTTCACGGCCTTGACGAAATCTTCGTTGTCCCAGGCGTTGATCTGGCCGGGGCGCGGAATGTAGGGCGCGTCGGGGAACTGCGCCTTCAGCTCGGGCACGAGCGGGCCGTTGGGGCCGTTCTCAAAGCTGGTGGTCAGCACCGTGGGCAGCTTGAAGTAGCTGGCGATGTCGGCCAGGGCCAGCACGTTGTTCTTGAACTTGTCGGGGTCGATGTCGCGCACCAGCGAGAGCAGGCCGGTCTGGTGGTCGACCAGCAGCACGGCGACATCGTTCTTGTCGAGACGGGTGTAGGGCTTGGACATGGGAGGCTTCCTTTGTGAGGGTGAATGCCGGGGAAAAATGGCCCCCGATGCATGTCCGTCAGCGTAAAAGCGCGCCCCGAAGTCCGGTAGTCGGCGAAATTTGCCTGCAGCGTTCCACCCGATGGACGATGGCAACACCCGTGCGCGCAGGTCGGATGAATTCGCGCCCGCCGGGGCCGATCCGTCGCGGCGGGTAAAATACCCCTACATGTCCCGCTGGTTTGCCGCTACCGTCCTCGCTTTCATGCTGTCCTGCTACGGCTTCGCCGTGCTCGCGCACGGGCTGGTGGGTGGCACCCATGTGACGTCGTCCGGTGAACGCCAGACCGTCGTGACGCTCGCCGTCTCGCTGGCCGATGGCGGCGACAAGGACATCGGCAACACGTCTGCCGAAGACCCGTCCGCCATGGACGAAGCAGGCTCCGAGCACGCCGAACTGCTCGACGCCCGGCCGCACGCACGCAACCTGCTGGTGCTCTCCGCGCAACCGCCGCGGCTCGGCTCCACCTCGGTGGTCTCGCCACTGCTCGATCGGCCCAAGCGGCCACCCCGACTCCACGCCCTCCTCGCCGCCTGAGGCCGCGCGGCGGCGAGCGAACGCCTGAGGACTGAAAAGTCCGGGCGTTTGCGCTCACCCATCCGGCCCGTCGCCTGTTTCACGCGACGCCCCAGCCCCTTCTTTTTCAGCCGTCTGACGGCCCTGCCGCACGTGTCATGCGACCCGTCCGGCCCTCTCTCTTTTCAGGATTTTTCGATGAACTCCAGCCAATCGGCCTACCCCTCCAGCTTCGGCGCACCGTTGGCCTCGGTCCAGGAACGCAACCGCGTTCTGCGCAACACCTACTGGCTGCTCGCGCTGTCGATGGTGCCCACCGTGCTGGGCGCCTGGCTCGGCGTGGCCACCGGCCTCACGCGCGCCCTGTCGCCGGGCATCGGCATCATGGTGTTTCTCGGCGGCGCCTTCGGCTTCATGTACGCCATCGAGAAGACCAAGAACTCCGCCGCCGGCGTGCCCGTGCTGCTGGCCTTCACCTTCTTCATGGGCCTGATGCTGTCGCGCCTGGTCGGCAGCGTGCTCGGCCTGTCCAACGGCGCCAGCCTGGTGATGACCGCCTTCGCCGGCACCGGCGGCATCTTCCTGGGCATGGCCATGCTCTCGACGGTCATCAAGCGCGACATCTCGGCCATGGGCAAGTGGCTCTTCGTCGGCGCCATCGGCCTGCTGGTGGTGGGCATCGCCAACGTCTTCATCCAGTCGAGCGCGCTGATGATGACGCTGTCGGTCGCCGCCATCGGCATCTTCTCGGCTTTCATCCTGCATGACCTGAAGCGCGTGAAGGACGGCCTCGAAACCAACTACATCTCGGCCACGCTGGGCGTGTACCTGAGCCTGTACAACGTGTTCCAGTCGCTGCTGGCCCTGCTGGGCATCGCCGGCGGCCGGGACGAGTAAGCGCGCCACAACGACAAGACAAGGAAGGAAAGCACCATGCGCCTCACCACCAAGGGCCGCTTCGCGGTCACCGCGATGATCGACATCGCCCTGCACGGCCGCTCGGGCCCCGTCACGCTGGCCTCGATCAGCCTGCGCCAGCAGGTTTCGCTCTCGTACCTGGAACTGCTGTTCGCCAAGCTGCGCCGCAACGGGCTGGTCGAATCCACCCGCGGCCCCGGCGGCGGCTACTCGCTCAGCCGCAAGGCCGCGGAGATCACGGTGGCCGACGTCGTGCTCACCATCGAAGACCTGGGCGCCAGCAAGATCCGCCCGCGCGCCGCCGGTTCGGACAACGAGCCCGGCCGCTGCGAGATCGACGACCTCTGGGCCTCCGTGAACCTGCGCGCCGTCGAGTTCCTGCGCTCGATCACGCTGCAGAGCCTGGTCGACGAACAGAAGGCCAAGGGCGTGCAGCCCGCCACCAGCGCGGCCGCACGCCGCACGACGGCCGTCGTCGGCTCGCCGGTGCGCAAGCCCTTCGTGGTCGACGCGCCGAACTCGGTGTTCGCACTGGGACGTCGCCACAGCACGAGCAGCTGACGCATCGGCTCACGTGCACGCGCCGCGGGCGCCTTCAGGGGCCGTGGCGCGGATATTTCTCCACCAGGAAATTCACGAAGGCCGACACCTTCGTGCTGACCAGCCGGCGCGAGGCGTGCAGCACCCAGTACTCGACCGCGCATTCGGGCACGTGCCCCCAGACCGCGAGCCGGCCCGCCGCCACATCGTCGGCAAACAGCGAGGCCGGCAACAAGGCCGCGCCCACACCGTGGCGCACGGCGTCCCGCACCATCAACAGCGATGACAGCCGCACCCGCCCATCCGGCGCGAGGACCAGGGCCGGCGTGCGCGTGGCGGCATCGGCCGCGATGTGCCAGGGCACGGCGTCGAAGCCGCTGCTGAGCGTGACCGCCGGCACCCCGACCGCCGCACCGCGCGGGCCGGGTTTCGGCCGCGCCATCGACACCGGCGCGACCACGAACATCTCGTCGCGCGCGAAGCGGCGCCCCACCAGCGCGGCATCGGGCCGCGGATTGACGCGCACCACCGCGTCGTAGCCGTCTTCCACCAGATCGACGTTGCGGTCCTCGGCCACGAGGTCGAGCCGCAGCTCGGGAAAGCGCTGCGCGAACTCGGCCGCCAGACCGCCGAGCACCGCGTGCGAGAACACCACCGGCGCGCTCACCCGCAGCAGGCCGCGCGGGCGGCCGCGCCCGGTCGACACGGCATCGCCGGCCTCCGCGATCTCGCGCACCAGGCCCGAGGTGCGCTCGAACAGCAACTGTCCCTCTTCGGTCAGGCGCAGCGACCGCTGGCCGCGCTCGATGAGGCGCACGCCCAGGCTGGCTTCCAGGTCCATGACGCGGCGCGACAGCGTGGCCTTGGGTCGGCCGCTGGCGCGGCTGGCCTTGCCGAAGCCGCCGTGCAGCGCAACGAGATCGAAGTCCGACAGGGCAGCGAGGTCCATGGTGTTCCAGATCCGGTACGGGTTGTCTTCATTTTGCGGCCTTCACATCGAATCCGGTACGCCCTACCTTCGTTTCACGCCCCTGCGGCGTGCGGTGCGCCAGCCGGTGCACCGCCTCGACCCACCACCTTTCAAGACTGGAACGACCCATGAACACACCCGCACCATCCGCCACATCCACCGCAACCCACGCCACGCGCCCGCGTCGCCACGCCGAAGGCCTGGGCATGCCCTGGGAAGACGAGTACGGCTACGCGCAAGCCGTGCAGGTCGGCGACACGATCTACGTCTCGGGACAGCTGGGGCACGACGACCACGGCGACATGGTGGGGCCCGCGCCGCTCGACGCGGACGGTCGGATCACCGACCACGGCGCCATGGCCACGCAGATGCGCCAGACCTACGTGAACGCACAAAAGATCCTCGCGCGCTTCGGCGCCTCGCTCGACGACGTGGTCGAAGAGGTGCTCTACGTGACCGACATGGACGCCGCCTTCGCCGCCGCGGGGCCGGTGCGCAAGGCCGCCTACGGCGTGGAGAAGCCGCCGGTGGCAAGCACCCTGCTCGTCACGCCCCGGCTCGCGCTGCCGACCCAGTTGATCGAGATCAAGTTCGTCGCGAAGGTGTAGGACCAGGGCCCGCCGTGCGCGCTGTGCCTTGAATGCCTCGCGCACGCGACCTAGACTGCAATGGCAAAGGCACCCGCGGTGCCGGGGGCCAAGGAGCCTGCCATGTACAAGCGTGTTCTCGTCGCAACCGACGGCTCGCCGCTGTCGGACAAGGCGGTGGCCACGGCCATCGACCTCGCGTTGCTGACCGGCGCCGAGCTGGTCAGCGTCAACGTCGCGCACATCCAGCCGTACGGCTACTTCGAAGGCTCGATGCTGCTGAACCAGACGGATTTCGAAGCCAACCAGAAACACGTCGAGCAGGCGGCCCAGCGCGTGGCCGATGCGGTGCGCGACACCGCGCTGGCCAAGGGCGTGCGCCGCGCCGATTCGGTGGTCATGAAGTCGAACCAGGTGGCCGAGGCCATCATCAACACCGCAAAGAACCAGGACTGCGACCTGATCGTGATGGCCTCGCACGGGCGCCGCAGCCTTGCACGGCTGCTGCTGGGCAGCGAGACGCTGCACGTGCTGACGCACTCGCACATTCCGGTGCTGGTGCTGCGCTGAACTGAACGAATGAGGCACCGCGCGCGCGGGGCGCGGTGCGCGACGGTTATCGGGTCGCTGCCGACTCGACGGTCTCGACGACCGTGCGACCGGCCGGCGGGCACGACGGCCCGGCATCGCGGCCGAAGCAACGCGCGGCCTGCGTGCGCGCCTGCGCTTCTTGCACATGGCGCGCTTCGGCGGACTCGACCTGGTAGTCGAGCAGCCATTTCATCAGCAGCAACATCGCAATCACCAGGCCGAGCGCCACGCCCAGTAGCGTGGTGCGCCAGTTGCGCGGGCGCGCCGCGGCCGGCGCGCGGGCCGGTGCTGCGCTGCTTTCCATCGCGGTGAAGCCCGCAAGGCTGCGGGAGGCACCGCCGTCATGGATGCGGCGGCGGGGCGGTTCGGGGGTCGCGGAACGCGCGGACACCGAGGTCTGCGCGCGCTTCACGCGCGGCGCATGGGCAGAGTCCGAAGGCAGGTGGCGGGCAGGCATGACGGGGGCGATTATGAACGCCTCGCGCCCCCGGCCCGTGCGTCAGGCACCGACGCCGAACGCCGCGTGGTACCGCACCTCGCCGACCGGCCACGCGCCGTGGAACGACACGGCCTGGAAATACTCCGGCGGCACGCCCGGCAACACCAGGCCGGGCCGCACGACGAAGCCGAAGCGGCCATAGAAGGCCGGGTCGCCCAGCAGCACGCAGCCTTGCGCGCCGGTGTCGCGCAGGCCCGCCAGCGCGGCGTCCATCAGCAGCCGGCCGATGCCCTGCCCCTGGCGCGCAGGCGCCACCGAGATCGGCCCCAGGCCGTACCAGCCGGTCGTGCCATCGGAGATCGCCACGGGCGACAGCGCGACATGGCCGACGATCTCGCCGCCTTCCTCGACCACGAGCGACAGCGTGAGCTGGCCGGCTGCGCGCAAGGCGTCGACGATGAGGTGTTCGGTGCCGTCGGCATGCGGTGCCTCGGCAAACGCCGCCACCGTCAGTTGCCGGATGGCAGCCTCGTCGCCCGGTTGCTCGGGGCGAACCACCGGCCCCGCCTCCGCCCGCCGCGCGGCCCCCACCTTCTTCTGCGTGTCGGCATCCACCAACGCCCGCATGGCACGAAACAGCGGCCGCGTGCCGGTGTGCTTCTGGCCGTAGCCGAGATTGAATTCGTAGTCGAAGTCCGGTGGGTTCGCGCCCTGGTTGTGCTGCAGCAGGGTCTCGAGCTTGTCGAGCGCCTTCACCGCTTGCGCCTCGGGCGTTTCGGCCTTTTCGTACTCGTCCCACAGCGCGAGGATGCCGGCGCGCAGCGGCGCATCGAGCGTGCGCGTGAGCACCTGCAGGTCTTCGCGCTCCTGCGCGCTCTTGTTGGGATGCGCCCCCTGCACGATGGCGGGAATGTCGCCATGGATCGCCTCGCCCAGGTCGTGCACCACGCACATCTTCAGCACCTTGAGCAGGTCGAGGTCGGCCAGCTCGTCCTCGAAGGCCATGGCCATGAGGCACAGGCGCCAGCTGTGCTCTGCCGTGCTCTCGGTGCGGCCCGAGGCGGTGTGCGCGCTGCGCAGCACGCTCTTGAGGCGCTCGGCCTCGCGAAGGAAGTCCAGCCTTCCCTTGATCTGATCGATGTCCATCTCGCGGTCTCGTTTTGTCCTGAATGTGTCAGGCCGAGCCTAAGCGATCCGCAGGCACACCGTTGTTACAGCGCCGGCCCCAGCCCGATCGGCGCAGGCACCACGTTGACGATGCGCGTGAAGAGCGCGGCATAGACCTCGTCGGGCGCGGGGTGGCTGGAGAACAGGTCGCGGTTCTCGCCGAAGGCCGCGTCGAGTTCGCGCCAGTCGTCCTCGCTGAGCACGCGCTCGGCCAGCGGAAGAATCTCGCGCTCCTCGTGCGCCATGTGCTCCAGGTAGAAGCTCACGTACTCGTTCATCGCCTGTTCGAAGGCCACGCGGCGCGGCTCGCCGAGCATCTCGAACGCGAGCAGCGCGTGCTCGACGTGACGGATCTTTCGCTCGCCCCAGGCGTGGTCGTTGTCGAGCTTGTCCATCAGGTCGCGCGAGATCGGCGTGCAGGCGCGCAGCCGGGGAAAGAGCAGCTCGGTCTCCTTCGGGTGATGGCGCTTCTCGGGAAACTCGTCCACGTAGAACAGCATCGCGCGCAGCGTCGCGAAGTCGGGCATCGTGCCCTTGCGGCGGTGCTGGTCGAGCAGCATCACGATGGAACGCAGCATGGCCGCCAGCGCGGCGTGCTCCTGGCGAATGATCTTCACCGCGACATGGGTCATGAAAGGTCTCCTTCGTTCTTCGAAGGCCCCAAGGGTCGCAAGCCCGAGGCCGTGCGGGCTTGCGCCAGATCAAGGCCCGTGCATGCGGCCAGGCACAGACTGGCACGGCCTCTCCTCTTTTCTTTCTTCAACGCATTCCTGGAGGTTCCACACCATGTACCAACACATCCTGGTTCCCGTCGACGGCAGCTCCACCTCCGGCGAAGGCCTGGCCGAATCCATCCGCCTGGCCAAGCTCACCGGTGGGCGCCTGCGGCTCGTTCACATCCTCGACGAGCTCTCGTTCGCGCTCGGCATGGACGCGTACGCAGGCCACTCGGGCGACTGGCTCGAGGTGCTGCGCACCAACGCCGTGACGCTGCTCGAGAAGGCACGCGCCCAGGCGCAGGCCGAAGGTGTCGAGGCCGACGTCGTGCTGCGCGACGGCTTCAAGGCCGGTGCGGTCCACGACCAGGTGGTGACCGAAGCCATCGCCTCGAAGGCCGACCTGATCGTGCTCGGCACGCACGGCCGGCGCGGCCTGAGCCGCTGGGCCATGGGCAGCAGCGCGGAACACATCCTGCGCATGGCGCCCGTGCCGGTGCTGTTGATCCGCGCACCCGAAGTCGCTGCGAAGGTCGACTACGAGCGCTTCAGCCTGCCGGACGGGCTGGTCGCGAACCAGTAGGCGGCATCGCCCGCCGCCGGTTTGACGGGGCCCGGCGGCGCGCCCAGAATGAGTTGCAGCGCTCGCGGCTCATTTCTCTTTTTTCGCGCGAGAACCGCCCGCCCGTTCCCCGTTTCAAGGAGCAGCGCCATGAGCTCACCCCAGCACATCCGGCAGTCCATGGACACCCTCACGAGCCACTTCGCGGCGCACCCCCAGGACGCCCTGACCCAGGACAAACAGGCAGTGGCCACCCTGGTGTCGGGCCTGCGGTTTCGCGTGACCGGGCCCACGGGGGAATCTCTCGAGACCGACATGCCGAAGGCCATCGGAGGCAACGCTGAAGCGCCATCGCCCGGCTGGTTCATGCGCGCCGCCCTGGCGAGTTGCGAAACGACCGTGATCGCCATGCGGGCGGCGCAGCTCGGCATCGCGTTGACGACCCTCGAAGTGGTGGTCGGCAGCCAGTCGGACAGCCGCGGCCTGCTCGGTGAGCCGGCCTCCGTTCCCGCCGGCCCCAGCCGCATCCATGTCGCGGTGCGAATCGCTGCCGATGGCGTGCCGGAGCAGGACCTGCGCGACCTGGTGCAGTGGGCCGAGGCGCACTCCCCCGTGGGCACTGCGCTGCGCCGGGCCATCCCGCTCGATGTCGCGGTGCAGGTCGGGCAGGCCTGACGGCACCGGCGAAGGCCGACCTCAGGCGTAGGAACGCAGCCGCACCGCAAAGGCTTCCAGCGGCGCGATGCCGCTGGCTTCGGCGCGCTCGCACCAGTCCTGCAGCCGCTTCACGAGCTGCTCGCCAGTGGCGCCCGAGCGGCTCCACAGCGCCGTCAGTTCACGCCGCATCGCGTACATGGTCTCCAGGGCTTGCGAGGCCACCAGCGCTTGCGTGAGTTGGGCATGGCGCGTGGCGTCGAGCGCCTTTTCTTCCTTGCCCAGCCAGGGCCGCGCGGCGCGCAGTGCGCGGGCCTTGTTCGGCGCGAGCGCATGCACCCGGGCCAGCTCTTCGGTGCAGGCCTGCTTCAGCGAACGCGAGTAGTTCGACAGCACGTCGTAGTGGTGCCGGATCACCGCCTGCACGGTGAGCAGGTCGACGGTGGCGCGCGGCGTGGCGAGGCGCGGCTTCGGCGCCAGGTGCTTCACCTTCGCCAACCCCACCGCCTGCAGCGCGCGGATGTAGACCCAGCCGATGTCGAACTCGAACCACTTGTTCGACAGCCTGGCCGAGGTCGGGAACGCGTGGTGGTTGTTGTGCAGCTCTTCACCACCGATCAGCAGCCCGATCGGAAAGATGTTCGTGCTCGCGTCCGACGCAGGCCAGTTGCGGTAGCCCCAGAAGTGGCCGATGCCGTTGACCACGCCGGCGGCCCAGAACGGAATCCACGCGATCTGCACCACCAGCACCAGCGCGCCCGGCAGCACGCCGAAGAGCGCCATGTCGATCAGGCCCATGCAGGTGATGCCCAGCGTCTGGTAGCGCGTGTACAGCCGGCGCTCGAGCCAGTCGTCGGGCGTGCCGTGGCCGTAGCGGCTCAGCGTCTCGGGGTTGCGCGCCTCGGCCACGTACAGCAGCACGCCGCCCCAGAGCACGCGCTTCAGGCCCACCACCTGCGGGCTGTGCGGGTCGTCGGGCGTGTCGCACTTGGCGTGGTGCTTGCGGTGCACGGCGGCCCATTGCTTGGTGACCATGCCCGTCGTCATCCAGAGCCAGAAGCGGAAGAAGTGGCTCGCAATGGGGTGCAGGTCGAGCGCGCGGTGCGCCTGGTGGCGGTGCAGGAAGATGGTGACCGAGGCGATGGTGACGTGCGTCAGCGCCAGCGCGGCCAGCAGCACGCCCCACCACGGAAGATCGAGCGCGCCCGAGAGAAGAAAAGATGCCATGCGTACGTACCCTTCAGACACGGTGGACAGTGGCCGCGATTCTCGGAAGCGCCCTGCCCGCAGGCCTTGCGCCAGATCAACGGCGGGCGCCACAGCTGCCACGCGCGCGGCTTGCGTGCTACGCTTCCCGGCTCCATGCGCCCTCCCCTGTGGCGCCGGCGTTTTTTCT
>NZ_CALRZC010000136.1:0-22511 GCF_943372545.1 Variovorax sp. YR752
GGCAGTGATCCGATAGGTCTGCGTGGCCTCGGTACGGTTCATGATCTGGATCCGGTAGACGTTCTCGACCGCGCCCTCGTCGACCACACGGGCCAGTGCTCCGCGGTCCTTGACGACATCGAACTTGAAGGGGCTGCGCATCGCCACGCTGGCTGCGAAGGCGATGCTCGCCGCGCAGAGAACGGCCCCGTAGATCAGCACGCGCGGCCGCAGCGCGCGCTTGAACATCTGCAGCCTGGTCCAGCCGTTCACGACACCGTTCTCGGTGGAGTAGCGGATCAGCCCCGTGGCGTAGCCCATCTTGTCCATCACGTCGTTGCAGACGTCGATGCACGCCGCGCAGCCGATGCACTCGTTCTGCAGCCCGTCGCGGATGTCGATGCCGGTCGGGCAGACCTGCACGCACAAGGTGCAGTCGATGCAGTCGCCCAGGCCGTGCGTCGAGGCGGTTGCCTTCTTCGAACGCGAGCCGCGGGGATCCCCGCGCCCGGCATCGTAGGTGATGATCAGCGAGTCCTTGTCGATCAGGGCGCTCTGGAAACGCGCGTAGGGGCACATGTACTTGCACATCTGCTCGCGAAGAAAGCCCGCATTGCCGTAGGTGGCGGCGCCATAGAACAGCACCCAGAAGGCGTTCCAGGCCGACATGTCCCAGGCTGCAGCGGCGGCGGTCAGTTCCCGGATCGGCGTGAAGTAGCCGACGAAGCTGAAGCCGGTGATCAGCGCGATGCCCAACCACACCCCCTGCTTGGCGCCCTTGCGCAGGATCTTGCTCAAGCCCCAGGGCGCCTGGTCCAGCCTCATGCGCGCAATGCGGTCACCCTCGATCACGCGCTCAGACCACATGAAGATCTCGGTGTAGACCGTTTGTGGGCAGGTGTAGCCGCACCACAGCCGGCCCGCCACGGCAGTGAAGAAGAACAGAGCCATGGCGGACAACACCAGCAGTGCGGCCAGGAAGATCAGGTCCTGCGGATAGAGCAGCAGGCCGAAGATGTAGAAGCGCTGGGCCTCCAGGTCGAACAGCACGGCCTGGCGGCCGCCCCATTGCAGCCAGGGCGCGCCGTAGAACAGCAACTGCGTCAACCACACGAAGACCCAGCGCCACGTCGCGAACCAGCCCGTCACCGCACGCGGGTAGATCGTCGCCTGCTTCTGGTACATCGACAGGTACTGCGCGCTGTCGTCGCCGGCGCCCGATGCCGCCGCGATGGGGATGATCCTTCTGGACTTCGCCATGCTCAGGGCGCGCCGCCGGCCGAACGGTCACATCGCATCGGCGCCATCACCGCTTCAGCTCGTTGAGCTTGTGTTCGATCTTGCTCCACGCTTCGGCATCCGGCAGCGCCAGCTTGGTCTTCGTGATGGGCTTCCACTCGCGCGACAGCTCGGCGTTCAGCGGGGTGAAGTGCCGCTGATCGGACGGCACGTCTTCCTCGGCAAAGATGGCATTCACCGGGCACTCCGGAACACAGACCGCGCAGTCGATACATTCGTCCGGGTCGATGACCAGGAAGTTCGGGCCTTCGCGAAACGCGTCGACGGGACAGACGTCGACGCAGTCCGTGTACTTGCACCGGATGCAGGCTTCGGTGACGACGAAGGTCATCGGAGGTCAGGCGCAGGTTCAGCCGCAGCAGGCACCGCCCGAACAGCAGGAGTCACCCTTGACGCCAGCGGACGGCACCGCGGCGTCGGCAACGCGGGTGATCTGGATGCGCCAGACCGCCGGGCCGGCTTCCAGCGCGGTCCACTCGAACTGTCCGAAGGCCCGGTCCTCGAACTGGTAGCGCAGGGGCTGCGGGTTGTGGTCGTTCACGAGCTGCAGCGACTGGCCGGCGGCCAGGGCATCGAAGCGACCGAAGATCAGCGGGTGACGCTCGCGCGGCGGGATGGTCCGCAGATCCAGTTCGCAGGTGGGTTGAGTCAGGGGAGCAGTCATGTGAGCCTTTCGGAGGAGAAGTGGACACCTGGGCGTGCGACAGAGGGCGTGCCGGGGGTGCGGTCAGGGAACGGAAGTTGATGGGAGAGTGACCAGACGAGAGTGAGCCGTGCGAAATGGCCAGGGTCTTTCAGCCGTCCTTGCCATCCAGACGGTGGCTGAGCAGCCAGGGAGTGAAGAGCCACAGGTACAGCGCGAAAGCGATTGACCAGGCGGCTGCGGCCACCACCAGCCAGTCCGCCGTGTGCGCCGGCATCGCCAAGGGCAACAGCACCCGGGCGACGGCAGCACCAGCCACCAGCAGATAGGCGGCCACCTCCAGCCGCGACACCTTCAGCGGACGACCTGTGTGCCCCCTGGCAGTGCGGGTGATCATGCCGACGATGAGCCCGCCAGTGGCGCCTACCGCCAGGGCGTGAATGCCGACCGAGGCGGCCACGCCGCCCAACTGCGCCCACGACAGCAGCACGAGTCCGCCGGGTATCCAGGCGTAGGCCGCGTGAAGCACCCACAGAATGGGGCGCGCCGCGGTACGCCAGGGCTGCCAATGCCACAGCCGTGCGGCATGCAGCAGGCCGGCCGCGGCGAATCCGGTGGCCGTGATCGGGTTGGCCGGCAGCAGCACCCAGGCCGCCAGCGACAGGGCCGTTGCAGCGAGCGCGGCGCGCTCGAGCCAGGGCGGCGCCTGCAACTTCCGGCCGGGAAGCGCCGACATGGTGAAGGCCGGAATCACACGCCCCGCGATCACGCATTCGATCATCACGATCAGCGCCAGGCCGGCGTGCAGTGCACGCAGCGGATCGATGTTCAGCCAGCCCGTCACGGCAGCGTGGAACATGAGGTTGGCCGTCGCCAGCAGCATGAGGATCGCGCCGAGCGGCAGGTTGCGCCGATTGCCTGCTCTCAACAACACGCGGATCAGCACGAAGGCCACCCACGGCAGCAACGATAGGTCCAGCAGGGCATAGACCGCGTAGGGCGCCCAGACGGCCGAGAGCCGTGCCGCCAGCCATAGCCCCGCCATCGCAGCCAGCGTGGCGCCGCGCGGCGTGGCCAATCCCGTCCAGGCCTTGCCGGCCGTCAGCAGGGAACCGACGATCACCGCCACGGCAAAGCCGTACAGCATCTCGTGGGCGTGCCACAGCAGCGGCGGCATCGTCGAAGGCAATTCCACCAACCCCAAGAGGCCCGCAAGCCAGTACGGGACCGCGAACAGGGCGAACGCGGCTGCGCCCAAGTAGAACGGCCGAAACCCCAACCGGAACAGCGGCCAGCCGGGCAATGCAAAGTTCGCGCTCGCAGCAGCCGCCCCGGGGCCTGGGACACCCCGCTGCGGTACCAAGGCAATGGCGGGCGACGGCTCCTTCATGGCTGAGGGCGCCCACCCCGGTACCTGCGACTCGAACTGTCCACCGAAAGATGCAGCATGCATGCATGTTAATGACTCCCGCCCCTTAAAGCAATACACTGCGTGCATCTTTAAGGAACGCCATGCGCTTGTCCGAATACACCGACTACACCCTGCGGGTGCTGATGTACTGCGCGGCGCACCGGGACCGGCTGGTGACGATCGGCGAGCTGGCCGAACGGCACGGGGTGTCGAAGAACCATCTGATGAAGGTCGTCAACGACCTGGCTCGCCAGGGCCTGATCGAAACCACCCGAGGTCGCGGCGGCGGCCTGCGGCTGCTGGCCGAGCCTGACACCATCCGCATCGGCGATGTGGTGCGCGCCACGGAAACCGACTTCCGGCTGGTGGAGTGTTTCGATGCCGCCACCAACGCCTGCACGCTGTCGCCGAGTTGCCGGCTGAAGCACCTCTTCGAAGAAGCGCTGGCGGGCTACTTCAAGGCCCTGGACGGCGCCACGCTGGCGGACATGACATCAGGCCTGTCGCCGGCAGGCAGCCAGTCCATCAGATCACCGGCGAGCCGCAAGCTCGCTGCGGTGGTGGCCGCACCCACCCCGCGGCGAGCCGCGCGCCCGGGTCGCGGCGCCTGAAGTCGGACTGGAGCAACTCACCATGGCCCTTGCCCTTCCCGGCCACAGCGCCCCTGCCGTCGGCTTCGAAGTGCCCCTGGAGATGCTGGCCGCCTGCCATGGGCGCGTGCAGCAGCAGTGCGAAACCCTGCTGCGCCTGGCCACCCACCTGCAGACGCACGGAGCGGACCGCCCGGCGCAAGAAGCAGCCCGTGCCGTCATACGGTACTTCGACACGGCAGCGCGCCACCACCACGAGGACGAGGAGCAGGATCTGTTTCCCGCCCTGCTGGAGTCCATGGCCGGCTCCGATGCGGTGTGTCTGCGCGAGCTGACCGCATCGCTGTGCAGTGATCACCGTCGGCTGGAACAACGCTGGGCCGTTTTGCGCCAGCGGTTGTTGCACATCGCCGAAGGCGCCGCTGCAACGCTGGCCGACGCCGACGTACTGGGCTTCGTGCAGCTGTACGAGCAGCACATCGCCCGCGAGGAAGCCGAATTGCTGCCCATGGCGGCCCGCTTGCTGAGTGACGTGGAACTGGACCGCATCGGCCTGGCCATGCGCACCCGGCGGGGCGTCACCGCAACGAGCCCACCTCACGCATGAAGTTCATCAGGGCCGCCCCGCCAGGTACACCGCCGCCTGCACACGCGAACTGAGATTCAGCTTGCGCAGGATATGCTGCACGTGGATCTTCACCGTGGCTTCGGCGATGTTCAGGTCACGTGCCACTTCCTTGTTGCTGGCGCCCTTGGCGATCAGGGCCAGGATCTCGCGCTCTCGCGGCGACAGGCTGTGAATGGGGTCGGTATCGACGGCCGGGGGCGGTGGCGAGGCCGCGCCCTGCCCCGCCTGGAACGCACTCACCAGCTTGCTGGTCATCTCGGGGCTGACGACGGATTCACCCGCCATCGTGCGCTGGATGGCCGAGGCCAGCATCTCGCTGTCCATGGTCTTGAGCAGGTAGCCGCACGCACCGCCGCGCAAGGCGGCCGCCAGGTCTCGCTCGTCCTCGCTGACCGTCAGCATCAGGACCCGCGCCCGGGGCGCCAGGGCCTTGAACCCGGCCAGCGCATCGACACCGTTGACGCCGGGCATGTGGTTGTCAAGCAGGATCACGTCGGGCTGCGTCTGCGCGGCGCGCTGGTGCGCTTCGTTGGCGTCGCCGGCCTCGGCCACCACCTGGAAACGGGCGTCGCCGGCCAGGAGTGAAATCAGCCCACGACGGAACAGCGTGTGGTCGTCGACCACCAGCACGCGGATGGGCGGTGCGCCGGTCATGCCGCCAGCCCCAGGCGTTCCGGCAGTTTCAGCACCACGCAGGTGCCCGAGCCCGGCACCGAGGCCACCTCCACCGTGGCGCCGATGTTCTGCGCCCGCTCGCGCATGATGCGCAGGCCCACATGGGTTTCGTCGGGGCCGGCGCCGTCGGGGTCGAAGCCGCAGCCGTCGTCACGCACCTCCACGCGCCACTGCGGCGTCTGCTGCACTTCCACCCACACCTCGCGCGCCTGCGCATGCTTGCGCACGTTCGACAAGGCCTCCTGCACCACGTGCAGCACCTGCACCTGCACGTCGGCCGGCAGCGGCATGCCGTCACCCTCGATGTCCAGATGGGTCGCCAGGCCGGTCTGGTGCTCGAACTTCTGCAGCGTGGTCTTCAAGGCGGGGGCGATGTCTTCGCTGTTGGTGCGAGTGCGGAAGTGCACCAGCAGTTCACGCACGTCGCCCAGGCTCTCGTGGACGCCGGCATCCAGTTCGCCCAGGGTCTTCTCGATGCGCGCGGCGTCGCCGCTCTTGATGTCGCTGCGCAGCAGGCCGAGCTGGATCTTCAGGAAGGCCAGGCTCTGGGCGATGGAGTCGTGCAGCTCGCGCGCGATGAAGCTGCGCTCCTCGGCCACGGCGGTCTCGCGCTGCAGGGCGGCTGCGCGCAGGCCCTCGATGGCGCCCGCCAGGTGGCTGGCAATCGTCTCCAGCAGGGCACGGTCGTCGTCGGACAGTGCCCTGGGTTCGCGGTAGAACAGGTTGAGCTCGCCCACCATGCGCTCGTGCAGGCTGACGGGCACGCTGATGACTGTCTGGAACCCCTCGAGGGCACAGTGGCCGAGCCGCGACGCGGGGCCGTCCGGCTGGATAGGGATCACCCGCGTCATCGCGCCGCCCTGCGGTTGGCCGCACAGGCAATCGCCCGTGGGTATGCACAGCTCTTCATCGACCACCGCCTGCGGCAGGCAGTCCGACGCCAACAGCAGGTACTTGCGGTTGGCCTCGTCGGACCAGCGCACTGCCGAGGCGTCGGCGCGCGCCACCTGACGCACCTGCCTGGCAATGCCCTGCGCCAGCGATTCCAGCGTATCGGCGCGCGCCACGAACGCGGCCGACTCGTACAAGGCCGCGAGGCGCGCACGCTGGGCCTCCAGGCGCTCCGTCTTCTCCCGCACCTTGAACTCGAGGTTCTGGTACAGGCCCTGCAGTGTCTCGGCCATGCGGTTGAAGCCTGCCGCGAGTGCGCCGAATTCGTCGTTGGCGCTCGGGTCGACGCGCGCGCCCAGATCGCCGGCTTCCACCCGGGACAGCCCGGCCTGCAGCCTGGACAGCGGGTTGAAGATGAACAGGTAGGCCGAGTACAGCAAGGCGACCGCACTGCCGATGGTCAGCGCCACCATCACGAACTGCACGGCGTTCAAGATGGCTGTCAGCCGGGACAGGTGATGCTCGATGGCCGAGACGAAGGTGTCGATGCGGGCCACGAATGCATCGGCCTGTTGCGCCGACAGGTCAGCACCCGGTCCCGGCAAGACACTCCAGGTCGCCTTGAGCATGGCCCAGTCGCGCTGCACAGCGGCGAAGGCCTGCTGTGACTCGTCGTCAGGCGGGACGAACAGCGGGCGCGCGGGATCACCCGTGCGCAACACGCTCACGCTTTGATCGAACTGGGCCACCAGCCCTGCGATCTGCCGAGCGTCCGCGCGGACCAGCGACTGCGCCAGGCGCCAGGTCTGCATGCGCATGCGGCCGGCTTCGTTGACTGCAGCGGCACCGCCCTCCAGCTGCCAAGTCACCCACAGCGTCAGACCGATGGAGGAGAACGCCATCAGCAACAAGGCGCTGCCAATGGCACCCAGCTTGGCGGAAAGGCTCCATGAACGGGGCATGCGCGCACTGTACTGGAGGCCGATGCTCGCCGACCCGAGATGCGCGTGCCGGACAGCGACTTCAGGCACTTCGATGGAAGCGATTAAGCTCGCGGGCATGGACATCAGTCACTTCGATCACCTGCTGGCCGCCGCTCGTCAGCAACCCGACGCGCAGCGTCTCCTGCTGGTGTTTGCCTCCGCGAGCCTGCCTGCGGACGCCACGGCCGAACAACGGGCCCGCTTCGCGGCGGGCGAGTCCGGTGAGCTGGCACCCTTGATGTGCGTGGACAAGGATCCGGCCGAGTTGAAGGACTTCGCCGCGTTGCAGGCCGAGGCCTCGTCCATGGGCCAGGACTGGGCCTTGGTCTTCGCTGCGGCCTTGTCCGGCCAGGGCCGGCAGCCCCCCGCGCCGGCCCAGGTGGAAGCCGCGCTCACGCGCATGGTGGAGGCGGTGAAGTCCGGCAACCTGGGCGGCATGATTCCGTTCGCCCGCCAGGGCGAAGCCGTTCAACTGGGCTGAGCGAACCAGGCTGACCGCATCGGGTTGATCGATCGGCCGCCCGCTTCACAGGCGGGTGGAATCGTCATCCCGCTGCGCCTCGGCGTGGTGCGGCCGATAAGGTCCGGTGCCGGCGTTGTCGGCCTGCGCCGCCGGCACGAAGCCGCCACGCTGCACATCGAAGACATGGACCTCGCCGTCTTCGATCACGTAGTGCCACCCGTGCAAGGCCAGCGTGCCGGCTTCGACACGTTCCCGCACCATCGGGTAGTCCATCAGCCGCTCCAGCTGCAACACCACGGCGCGCTGCTCGGTGCGCCGCAGCACGTCGGGCCCCGGTTCGGCCACGGGCAAGGCCGCTTCGCGCCCGAGTTCCAGCCATTGCGACAGGTGCTTGGCAGCCGGCGAGACATCGCCATACAGGGCCCGGATCGCACCGCAGTGGCTGTGGCCGCACACCACGATGCGTTTGACCGACAGGTTGAGCACCGCGAACTCGATGGCCGCTGCCGTGCCGTGAAAGCCCTGGCTCTGGTCGTGCGGCGGCACGAAGGCGCCCACGTTGCGCACCAGGAACAGCTCGCCCGGGCCGGCGCCGGTCAGCAGGTAGGGCACCAGGCGCGAATCGCTGCAGCCTATGAACAGCGTCATCGGGTGCTGGCCGTCGTCGACCAGCAGCCTGAAGTGCGAGCGGTGCGCCGGGAAGGCATCGGTCTGGAAGCGCTGAAGGCGCTGCAGCAGTTCGTCGGGCATGGCCTGGCGCCTCGGGACGGAGCTACTGGACCAGTGGCGACGCCGCCGCCTCCAGGTCCACGCCGATCAGCGTGGCCTCACCGGCGAGCAACTGCAGGTACTGCCGCAGCGCAGTGGCGAAGGCCTGTTGCCGAAGGCCTTGCGCCACGGCCGACTTCACCGCCTCGAACGCAGGCTCCGCGCCGGGTTGCCGCGCCAGCACTTCCACCACATGCAGCCCGAAGCGGCTGTGCACCAGACGCGGCAGGACGCCGACCTCGGGTTTGCCGAAGATCTCGCTCGCGAACTCGGGCGCGCAGTCGTCGGTCGTCAGCCAGCCCAAGGCACCGCCGTCGGCGCCACTGGGACAGTTGGACGTGGAAGCTGCCGCTGCGGCAAAGCGGTCTTCTCCACCGGGCGAAGCGCAACGAACATCCAGCAGGCAGGCCTCGGCACGTTGCCGCAGTGCGTTGACATCCACGCCGGGCGTGACTGCAAACAGCACATGGCGCAGCTGTGCACGCTCGCCGACGGCGTAGCGACCGCGCTGGGCCGCGTGATGCCGGCGCAAGGCTTCTTCGGAAGGGTCGGGGACGTGCAGTTCGCGGTCGAGCAGGGCTTCGATGGCGGCGCTGGCCGCCTCGGTCATGGCGCCGCCCAGGGGCAGCGGATCGTCGACCGCCAGCAGGCCCGCCTGGATCGCCGCCTGGCGCAGCAGTTCGGCGCACGCGCGCTGCCTGAGCACTTCGGTCGACAGCTCTTCGTTGGGATAGGACAGCACGACGCCATTGACCTGGGGGAGAACGGATGTGGACGTGTTCATGGTCTGGGCCTTGAGAAGCGGGGGGGGGCGCGCGGTCAGCCGGCACGGCGCGGCTGGTTCTGACGCGCCGGCACGTTCAGCCGGCGGGCCCGCACCATCTGGTAGGGACGCACCAGATAGGCCAGCGTGCCGAAGCCGCTCCACACATGCACCAGGCGGCTGAACGGGAACAGCAGGAAGATCGTCATGCCCAGCAGCATGTGCGCCTGGAAGTGCCATTCCACGCCGGCCACCAGCGCGGCATTGGGCTGCATCAGCACGATGCCCTGCAGGTACTCGGCCAGCCGCAGCATGGTCTGCGGATCGGACACGTGGTGCAACGAAGCAGGCAGCGTCGACAAGCCGATGACCAGCTGCACCCACAGGATGACGAGGATGGCGATGTCGGTGCGGTGGCTGGTCAGGCGGATGCGCGGGTCGAACAGGCGGCGGTGCAGCAGCAAGGTCAGCCCGACGAAGCACAGACCGCCGGCGACGCCGCCGGCCACCACGGCCAGCAACTGCTTCTGCGAGGCGGTGACGAAGATCTCGTACAACCAGTGCGGCGTGAGCTGCCCGAACAGGTGGCCGAAGAACAGGAACAGGATGCCGCCGTGGAACAGGTTGCTGCCCCAGCGCAGCTGAGCCTTGCGCAGCAGCTGCGAACTGTCGCTCTTCCAGGTGTACTGGTCGCGGTCGAAACGGGCCAGGCTGCCCATGAAGAACACGGCCAGGCAGAGGTAAGGGTAGACGTTGAAGGCGAAGTTGTGGAGGGTGTTCATGCGGACGCTCCCGGCGTGACGTGGCTGGCGGTGCGCACTGGGGGGCGCACGATCTGTATCGGTTGCGGCTGCCCGGGCCGCGCCTGACCCTGGGTGGAACAGCCGTCGAAGGCCATGGGCTCTGCCCATTCGGCATCCAGCTCGGCCCAGCTCTCGTCCAGCGTGGGCTCTGGCGGAACGGCCACGGCCTGCGCCTTCTCGCCGGCGAGGTCGAGCAGCGCGGCCAGCACGCAGGCATGGGCGGCTTCGCGTCGCAGCAGCGCGCTGAAGATCACCTGCAGGATGTGCGCGATCTCGCCCAGGAAGGCCTTGGCCTGCGTCGGCGGCTGGGTCGACGCGTACTGCAGCACCACCGGCAGGTGGTCGGGCAGTTCGCCCGGCGCGAGAAAGAGACCGGCGGCCTCGTAGGTCTGGCACAGGTCCACCATGGCCGGGCCGCGGTCGCGGCTGTCGCCGTGCACGTGCTCGAACAGATGCAGCGCGGTGCCGCGGCCGCGGTCGAAGAGCTCGACGTGATCGGCCTCGACGTCCAGCGGGCGGCGCCGTGCCAGGCGGGTGATGAGCGCGTCCAGTTCCGCCAGCCGCGCCGGGCTGAGCGCGCCTTCGTCGTGCAGAGCCGACTGCAGCTCCGGCAGGTGGGAGCGCAGCTCGGCGTCGGGGTAGCTCAGCAGGTGGGCCAGCACGCGCAGCGTCATGGTGGCCGACACCGGGGTGGTGTTGAAGAAGCTCATGTCAGACCCCCGCCTTGATGGGAATGGTGCGCTTCTTCTCGCTGCCGAACAGGCTGGTCTCGCTGACCCCTTCGCTGCAGCCGTTGCCGAAGCTGAAGCCGCAGCCGCCTCGCACGTTGAATGCGTTCTCGGCGTACTCGCGGTGCGTGGTCGGGATGACGAAGCGGTCTTCGTAGTTGGCGATCGCCATCACGCGGTACATCTCTTCCACCTCGTTCACGCTCAGCTTCACCTGGTCGATGGCGGCGTGGTTGGCCGCGCCGTCAACATGCTTGGCGCGCTGGTAGGCGCGCATCGCCAGCATGCGCTCCAGTGCCCGCACCACCGGCGCGGTATCGCCGGCCGTCAGCAGGTTGGCCAGGTACTTGACCGGGATGCGAAGCTGGTTGACGTCCGGGATCTCGCCATTGGTGCCGACATGGCCCGCATTGGCCGCGGCCGTGATGGGCGACAGCGGCGGCACATACCAGACCATCGGCAGCGTGCGGTACTCGGGGTGCAGCGGCAGCGCCACCTTCCATTCCACCGCCATCTTGTAGACGGGGCTGTTGCGCGCCGCGTCCATCCAGTTGTCGGGGATGCCGTCGAGCCTGGCCTGGGCGATGACCTTGGGGTCGTTCGGGTCGAGGAAGATGTCGAGTTGCGCCTGGTACAGGTCCTTGTCGTGCTCGACGCTGGCGGCCTCCTGGATGCGGTCGGCGTCGTAGAGCAGCACGCCCAGGTAGCGGATGCGGCCCACGCAGGTTTCGCTGCACACCGTGGGCTGGCCGGCCTCGATGCGTGGGTAGCAGAAGATGCACTTCTCGGCCTTGCCGCTCTTCCAGTTGTAGTAGATCTTCTTGTACGGGCAGCCGCTGACGCACATGCGCCAGCCACGGCACTTGTCCTGGTCGATCAGGACGATGCCGTCTTCCTCGCGCTTGTAGATGGAGCCCGAAGGGCAGCTCGCCACACAAGCCGGGTTCAGGCAGTGCTCGCACAGCCTGGGCAGGTACATCATGAAGGTGTTCTCGAACTGGCCGTAGATGTCCTTCTGGATGTCCTCGAAGTTCTGGTCCTTGCTGCGCTTGCTGAACTCGCCGCCCAGGATCTCTTCCCAGTTCGGCCCCCACTCGATCTTCTCCATCCGCTTGCCGGTGATCAGGCTGCGCGGCCGGGCGGTCGGCGCGTGCTGCATCTCGGGCGCCGACTGCAGGTGGTCGTAGTCGAAGGTGAAGGGCTCGTAGTAGTCGTCGATCTGCGGCAGGTTGGGGTTGGCGAAGATCTTCATCAGCAGCTGCCACTTGCCGCCCTGGCGCGGCACGATGCTGCCATCGGCCTTGCGGATCCAGCCGCCGTTCCACTTGTCCTGGTTCTCCCATTCCTTCGGATAGCCGATGCCGGGCTTGGTCTCGACGTTGTTGAACCAGGCGTACTCGACCCCGGGCCGGCTGGTCCACACGTTCTTGCAGGTCACGCTGCAGGTGTGGCAACCGATGCACTTGTCCAGGTTCAGCACCATGCCGATCTGTGCACGTACTTTCATGTTCTTGCTCCTCGTCTGATCGGCTGGTTCACGGGTTCTCGCCCTGGCCCTGGTAGGCCGCGGCAAGGTGGTCGTCGGCGGGGGTGTCCAGCCAGTCGACCTTGGACATCTTGCGAACGACGACGAATTCGTCGCGGTTGGTGCCGATGGTTCCGTAGTAGTTGAAGCCGTAGCTGAACTGCGCGTAGCCGCCGATCATGTGCGTCGGCTTGAGCACGATGCGCGTCACGCTGTTGTGAATGCCACCGCGCACACCGGTGATCTGCGCCCCCGGAGTGTTGATGATCTTCTCCTGCGCGTGGTACATCAGCAGCATGCCGGGGTTCACGCGCTGGCTGACCACCGCACGCGCCGCGATGGCGCCGTTGATGTTGAAGACCTCGACCCAGTCGTTGTCCTCGATGCCCGAGCGCCTGGCGTCGTCCTCGCTCAGCCACACCACCGGGCCGCCGCGGTTGAGCGTCAGCATCAGCAGGTTGTCGCTGTAGGTGCTGTGGATGCCCCACTTCTGGTGCGGCGTGATGAAGTTGAGCAGGATCTCCTTGTTGCCGTTCGGCTTGATGTTGTGGATGCCCGACGTCGTCTTCAGGTCCACCGGCGGGCGGTAGCTGCTGAAACCCTCGCCGAAGGCGATCACCCAGGGGTGATCCAGGTAGAACTGCTGGCGGCCTGTCAGCGTGCGCCAGGGGATCAGCTCGTGAACGTTGGTGTAGCCGGCGTTGTAGCTGACGGTCTCGCTCTCGATGCCGCTCCAGGTCGGGCTGCTGATGATCTTGCGCGGCTGGGCCTGCACGTCGCGGTAGCGGATCTTCTCGTCCTCGCGGTACAGCGCCAGGTGCGTGTGGTCGCGTCCGGTCTGCTTGCCCAGCGCCTCCCAGGCCTTCACCGCCACATGGCCGTTGGTCTCGGGGGCCAGCTGCAGGATGACCTCGCAGGCGTCGATGTCGGTGACGATCTTCGGCATGCCCTTGGAGACGCCTTCGGCGAGCGTCTTGCCATTGAGCTGACCGAGCTGCTCGACCTCGGTGCCGGTCTTCCAGCCGATGCCCTTGCCGCCGTTGCCCAGCTTGTCCATCAAGGGGCCGAGGGCGGTGAAGCGCTTGAACACGTTCGGGTAGTCGCGTTCCACCACGGCGATCTGCGGCGCGGTCTTGCCGGGAATCAGCTCGCACTGGCCCTTCTTCCATTCCTTCACGTCGAACGGCTGGGCGATCTCGCCCGCTGTGTCGTGCATGATGGGCGTGAGCACGACCTCCTTCTCCACACCCAGGTGGCCGACGCAGACTTCGCTGAAGGTCTTCGCGAAGCCCTTGTAGATCTCCCAGTCGCTGCGGCTCTGCCACACCGGGTCCACCGCCGCGCTCAGCGGGTGGATGAAGGGGTGCATGTCGCTGGTGTTGAGGTCGTTCTTCTCGTACCAGCTGGCCGTGGGCAGCACGATGTCTGAGTACAGGCAGGTGGTGCTCATGCGGAAGTCCAGCGTCACCACCAGGTCGAGCTTGCCGACCGGGCCTTCTTCGTGCCACTTCACCTCGCTCGGCTTGGCGTCGTCCTTGCCGAGGTCCTTGCCCTGGATGCCGTTCTCGGTGCCCAGCAGGTGCTTGCAGAAGTACTCGTGGCCCTTGCCCGACGAGCCCAGAAGGTTGCTGCGCCAGACAAACAGCACGCGCGGCCAGTTCTGCGGTGCGTCGGGGTCTTCGCAGCTCATCTGCAGCGTGCCGTCCTTCAGCGCCTTGACGACATAGTCCTTGGCGTCCATGCCGGCAGCACTGGCGTCCTTCACCACCTGCATCGGGTTGGTCTTGAGCTGCGGCGCGCTGGGCAGCCAGCCCATGCGTTCGGCGCGCACGTTGTAGTCGATCATGCTGCCGGCATACAGCGCCTTGTCGGCCAGCGGCGAGACGATCTCCTCCATGCCCAGCTTCTCGTAGCGCCACTGGTCGGTGTGGGCATAGAAGAAGCTGGTGCTGTTCATCTGCCGCGGCGGGCGGATCCAGTCCAGTGCGAAGGCCAGCGCCGTCCAGCCGGTCTGCGGGCGCAGCTTCTCCTGGCCCACGTAGTGCGCCCAGCCGCCACCGCTCTGGCCGATGCAGCCGCACATCATCAGCAGGTTGATGACGCCGCGGTAGTTCATGTCGGCGTGGTACCAGTGGTTCATCGCCGCGCCGATGATCACCATCGACTTGCCATGCGTCTTGTGCGCGTTCTCGGCGAACTGGCGCGCCACGGTGATGATCTGGTCGCGCGGCGTGCCGGTGATGCTCTCGGCCCAGGCCGGCGTGTAGGCGGCATCGTCGTCGTAGCTCTTCGCGCCGCTGCCCAGGCCGCGGTCGATGCCGTACTGCGCGACCTGCAGGTCGAACACGGTGGCCACCAGGGCCTCACGGTGGTCGCCTTCCTTGCCCAGGCGCAGGCGCACGGCCGGCACCTTGACGAAGTTGACCTCGCCGTTCTGCACGTTGGACTTGAAGTGGGGCGTCGTCACGCCACCGAAGTACGGCAGGCCGACGCTGACCACGTCATGGGCCTGCGCGCCGTCTTCCAGCACCGACAGCTTCAGCGTCACCTCGGCACCATGGCGCGCCTCCTTGTTCTCGAGGTTCCACTTGCCCTGGTCGACGCCGCCTTCGGGTGTCCAGCGGAAGCCGATGCTGCCGTTGGGCAGCACGGCCCGGCCGGCGGTGTCGAAGGCGACCGTCTTCCACTCGGGGTTGTTCTGCTGGCCGAGCTTGCCGTTGAAGTCCGACGCGCGCAGGTAACGGTCGGGCACCAGGGTCTTGCTGCCGTCGGGCAGGGTGTGCTCCTTGAGCATCACCAGCAGCGGCAGGTCGGTGTAGCGGCGCGCGTAGTCGTCGAAGTACGGGCTGCGCTGCTTGAAGTAGAACTCGTTGAGCGCGACATGGCCCATCGCCATGGCCAGCGCGGCATCGGTGCCCTGCTTGGGGTGCAGCCAGATGTCGGCGAGCTTGGCCACCTCGCTGTAGTCGGGCGTGATCGCCACCGTCTTCGCGCCCTTGTAGCGCACCTCGGTGAAGAAGTGCGCATCGGGGGTGCGGGTCTGCGGCACGTTGCTGCCCCAGGCCATGATGTAGGTGCTGTTGTACCAGTCGGCCGACTCGGGCACGTCGGTCTGCTCGCCCCACACCTGCGGGCTGGCCGGCGGCAGGTCGCAGTACCAGTCGTAGAAGCTCATGCACACGCCGCCGATCAGGCTGAGGTAGCGACTGCCGGCGGCATAGCTCACCATGCTCATCGCCGGGATCGGCGAGAAGCCGACGACACGGTCAGGGCCGTGCTTCTTGATGGTGTAGACGTTGGACGCGGCGATGATCTGGTTGACCTCGTCCCAGCTGCTGCGCACGAAGCCGCCCATGCCGCGCACCTTCTGGTAGTCACGGCGTGCCTCGGGGTTCTCGACGATGGTCGCCCACGCATCCACCGGTGTCTTGGCGGTCTTCAACGCAGCACGCCAACGCTCCAGCAGGCGTCCACGCACCATCGGGTACTTCACGCGATTGGCGCTGTACAGGTACCAGCTGTAGCTGGCGCCGCGGGCGCAGCCGCGCGGCTCGTGGTTGGGCATGTCCCAGCGTGTGCGCGGGTAGTCGGTCTGCTGCGTCTCCCAGGTGACGATGCCGCCCTTGACGTAGATCTTCCAGCTGCAGCTGCCCGTGCAGTTCACGCCGTGCGTGCTGCGCACGATCTTGTCGTGCGCCCAGCGGTTGCGATACGCGTCTTCCCAGGTGCGGTCTTCGCCGGTGGTCAGTCCATGGTCACCTGCGAAGGTCTCCTTGGGCAGCGAGAAGTGGGTGAGTCGATCCAGAAAGTGGCTCATGTTGTCGTCCTTGGAAGATGTCGTCCGCGTGCAGAGGTCAGCAGGTGAAGTCAGCAGGGATAGGGCGCGTTGCGGCGGCTGTAGGCCCACCAGGTCAATGCAATGCAGGAGAGGTAGAACACGATGAACATCGCCAGCGCAGCCGATGCGCTGCCCGTCATCGCGAGCGAAGAACCCACGCTCTTGGGGATGAAGAAGCCACCGTAGGCGCCAATGGCGCTGGCAAAGCCGAGGGCCGCTGCCGCTTCGACAGCGCCCTCCTTGGCGGCGAGCGTCTGCGCCGACGGCAGGCCTTCGGCCCGCCTGACCCGCTCGGCCACGAAGAGACTGGAGATCATCCGGAAGGTGCTGCCGTTGCCGATGCCCGATGCGGCAAACAACACCCCGAAGGCCGCCAGGAAGCCGATGAAGTGGCCTTCCCGATCCTGTGGGCCGGCGCTGTGCGTCGCCGGCAAGCACAGCAGCGCCACCGCGGCGGCGAGCGCCATCGCCACGAAGATCCAGAAGGTCACGCGTGCGCCGCCCCAGTGATCGGCCATCCGGCCCCCCAACGGGCGCAGCACGGCTCCGATCAGCGGGCCCAGCCACACCAGGTGCAGCGCATCGGCCCGCTGAAACTCACTTTGCGCCAGCATCGGCAAGCTGGCAGAAAAGCCGATGAAGCTGCCGAAGGTGCCCAGGTACAGCCAGCACATCAGCCAGTTGTGCTTGCGCGTGAAGATCACGGCCTGCTCGGCCATGCCGGCACGGGTGTCCGCGAGGTCGTCCATGCCGAACCAGGCCGCCGCCGTACTGGCCAGGATCATCGGCACCCAGATGAAGCCCGCGTTCTGCAGCCACATCGGGCCTTGCGGCGTCTGCTGCGCAGGCCCGTTGAACACCCCGAACAGGCCGGCGCTGATGGCCAGCGGCACCAGCAGTTGAACCAACGCCACCCCCAGATGCCCCAGTCCAGCGTTCAGGCCCAACGCATAGCCCTGGCGGGCACTCGGGAAGAAGAAGCTGATGTTGGCCATCGAGCTGGCGAAGTTGCCCCCGCCCAGGCCGCACAGCAGGGCCAGCACCACCATCCACTCGAAGGGGGTGCTCGGGTCCTGCACAGCCACGCCGATGCCGATGGCGGGCAGCAGCAGGCTGGCTGTGGCCAGCGTGGTGAAACGGCGGCCGCCGATCATCGGCACCGCGAAGGCGTAGAAGATGCGCAGCGTGGCACCGCACAAGGCGGGCAGCGCCGTCAGCCAGAACAGCTGGTTGGTGCTGTAGCGAAATCCTGCCGCCGGCAGGTGCACCACCACCACCGACCAGAGCATCCACACCGCGAAGGCCAGCGCCAGCGCCGGCACCGACAACCACAGGTTGCGCCTGGCCACCCCGCGACCGGAGTGGTCCCAGAAGCTGGGATCCTCGGGGTTCCAGTGCCGAATGATCGTCATGCCGGTCATGGCGTGGGCGATGGCTGTGCTCGGATGCGTCGGCCAGATTCAGGGGTTCTTCACGTAGGCATTGCCACGCAGATAGAACCACCAGTTCAGCACCAGGCAGGCGGCATAGAAGACCGCGAAACCGTACATCGCGTACTGCGGCGTGCCGGCCTTGATCTGCGTGCCGATGACCACCGGCGCAATGAAGGCACCGTAGGCGGCGATCGCCGAAGTCCAGCCCAGCACCGGGCCGGCCTGGGTGCGGTCGAAGATGACGCCGATGGTGCGGAAGGTGCTGCCGTTGCCGATGCCGCTGGCGAAGAACAGCACCATGAACAGCCCCAGGAACATCGGGAAGTACTGTTCGGGCGTGGCCGACCCGTAGGCCTGCATCATCACGTAGCCGACCCACACCGAAGCCACCGCCATCACCACCGAGATGACCTGGGTGACGATGGATCCCCCAACCTTGTCGGAGATCCAGCCACCGAGCGGGCGCACGGCGGCACCGACAAAGGGGCCGATCCACGCATAGGTCAGCGCCGACGGTGCGTTCGGGTTCTTCAGCGCGTGCTGCATCACGCCGTTCGCATCGGGGATGTGCTGGAAGCCGAAGATCACCGTGATGGCCAGCGGCAGCGCCATCGAGAAGCCGATGAACGAACCGAAGGTGACGATGTACAGCGCGGTCAGCGACCAGGTGTGCTTGTTGCCGAAGATCGCGAACTGCTTCTTCACGCCCTCCTTCATCTCGCCGAAGGCGGCCAGCTTCATCATGCCCAGGGCCAGCAGCACGTCCAGCGGGATGGCGACCCACATGCTCAGCAGCCCCAGGCCGGTGGGCTTGGGCAGGTACAGGTAGAGCATGAAGATCGCGGGCACGAAGGCCAGCGTGTACAGGTAGGTGATCTTGGCGAACGCGACGATCGGACTGCCCGTGGACGGTGACACTGTCTTCAGGTTGTTCATCCCCCACCAGCACAACACCGACAGCGGCACCAGCGACAGCACCCAGGCAAAGCCGGCGTTCTGCACCCAGGTGGGCGTGCCGGCGGCGATCTTGCCGAAGATCCAGCCGCTGTCCTTCACCAGCGTCATCGGCTCGCCGCCGAAGGCGCCGAACAGGCCCACCGTCATCACCAGCGGGATGACGACCTGCATCGTCGTCACGCCGAAGTTGCCCAGCCCCGCGTTCAGCCCCAGCGCCGTGCCTTGCAGCCGCTTGGGGAAGAACGTGCTGATGTTGGACATCGAGCTGGCGAAGTTGCCGCCGCCCACACCCGACCACAGCGCCATCAGCTGGAATGCCCACAGCGGCCAGTCCTTGTGCTGCAGCACGATGCCGGTGCCGATCGCTGGCGCCAGCAGCATGGCCGTGGTCAGGAAGATGGTGTTGCGCCCGCCGGCCAGGCGGATGAGGAACGACGCCGGGATGCGCATGGTCGCACCCGAGATGCCGGCGATCGCCGTCAGCGTGAACAGCTCGGCCTGGGTGAAGGGGAAGCCCAGGTTGAGCATCTGCACGGTGATGATCCCCCACATGCCCCAGACCGCGAAGCCGCACAGCAGCGCGGGCACCGAGATCCAGAGATTGCGGTAGGCGATCTTCTTGCCGGTGGATTCCCAGAACGGGTCGTCCTCCGGGCGCCAATCGGCGATGTCCGGGCCGTTGGTCTGGTTCAGAGCGGACTTGGAGCCCGCTGTCGTGGTGGCACTCATCGCATGTTCTCCTTGTGCCTTCAGCGCGCGAAGCTGCGCGACAGCGGCGATGCCGGCGCGTTGCGGCCCATCATTTCGGTCTTGCGCACCTCGGTCCAGTACATCCAGATCAGCGAGACCCAGACCACGCCGTACATCAGCATGAAGGCGCTGGAGCGGATGCCGGTGAGGTCCATCAGCGCACCGAACAGGATCGGCAGCACGAAACCGCCCAGGCCCCCGGCGAGGCCGACGATGCCGCTGACGGTGCCGATGTTGGTGGGGTAGTCGTCGCCGATGTACTTGAAGACACTGGCCTTGCCGAAGGCCCAGGCGATGCCGAGGATGAACATCAGCCCGGTGAAGGCGTAGACGTTCAGGCCGAGGTGGAAGGTGCGCGGGCCATTGACGGTCAGCACGGTGAAGTCGGTCTGCGGGTAGCTGAGCAGGAACAGGCACACCCAGCTGACCCACAGCACCCACCAGGTGACCTGGTGCGCGCCGTACTTGTCGGACAGCACGCCGCCCACGGCACGCAGCACGCCGCCAGGCAGCGAGAAGCAGGCCGCCAGCAGTGCTGCCGTCTGGATCGACAAGCCGAACTCGCCGACGTAGTACTGCACCATCCACAGCGCCAGCGCCACGTAGCCGCCGAAGACGATGCTGTAGTACTGGCAGTACTTCAGCACCTTGGGATCCTTCAGCATGCGAAGCTGATCGCTGAACTTGACGTTCGACGGCACCAGGTGCTTCGGGTCGCTGCTGCTGCCCAGCCAGAACAGGATGACCGTGCCCAGCATCACTGCGGCGTACACCTGCGGCACCAGCGTCCAGCCACCGATGGCCAGCAGCACCGGCGCGGCGAACTTGTTGACGGCGGAGCCGGAGTTGCCAGCGCCGTACACACCCATCGCCATGCCTTGGCGGGCCTTGGGAAACCAGCGCGCCACGTAGGGCGTACCCACCGAGAAGGACCCGCCGGCCAGGCCGACAAAGAGCCCGATGGCGAGGAAGTGCCAGTACTCGGTGGCGTAGGCCATCAGCCAGATGGCGGGCACGGTCGCGGCCATCAGCAGGGTCATCACGATGCGACCGCCGTAGCGGTCGGTCCAGATGCCCAGCGGCACGCGAATCAACGAACCGGTCAGAACAGGCGTGGCCGTCAGCAGGCCGAACTCGGTCGCATTGAGCCCCAGCGTCTTCTTCAGCGGGATGCCGATGACGCCGAACATCATCCACACCATGAAGCAGACGGTGAAGGCGATGGTGCTGACGATCAGCACGGACCACGCCTGGCGTGGGATGGGGGTTGTGGTGGTGGCCATGGATAGCACTCGTCTTGGGTTTGACGAGACTGTCCGCCGGCACGGCCCCCGTGAACATCCGCACGGTGGCTACGCGCTCCACGGCAGAAGAACGATGCCGCGCAGCGTGGACATAGCTCTGAAGAACTACGCCGGGAAACTTCGGTTCAGAAGTTGACCGGGGTCAATGCGATTCGCTTGGGCGCTCGCCCGGACTGGACCAAGTCCAGTACCTGGCGGATGGCGTCTTCACGTGCGGTCATCACCACCAACCTGAGCTTCGGCGAGTGGGCCAGTGTCTTCGGCGACGCTGAGATGACCACCGCCCTGCTGGATCGGCTCACCCACCACTGCGGCCAGAACCCGACCGACCACTCAACCAAGGAAAGGACTGAACCCCAAACCCAAGAACACAGAGACATCCACAGAACAAGGCTCCATCAAGCAGCCTTCAGGGGTGGTTCAGTATTGAACGAGCACGCCGGGTCAGTTCCGGGTGAGCGTCAACACCCAACAAAGAAAAACGGGCTAGAAGCCGAAGCTTCTGACCCGTTGATCTAGAACCGAAATTTTGGCGCGGCTGGCAGGATTCGAACCCACGACCCCTTGGTTCGTAGCGCATTAAGACGGGACTTCCCGGGATCTCCAGGGACTGTAAAGTCCTTTGTAGATCAATAACTTAGTCTCTACACTTCATCTCAACCCATCCCGGATCTGCCCGCAGAATCCCGTTTCCGGTGGACCCCTGGGTGGACCCCCCGTAAGGTTCGAGATGACCCGCTACCCCAAGTCGGGCCGCGGTCGGAAGTGGACCGTGGCGGAGTTGAAAGCCATCCCGCCGGACTGGCGCGGCGACGCGCTGCGCGACGGCGACGGGCTCGTCGGCGCGGTGCGCTTCATCGCCGGCGACAGCACGCCGCGCGTGCACTTCCGCTACGAGTACAAGCGCGAAGGCAAGAAGGCCTGGCACTACTGCGGCAACTGGCCGATGTCGTCGCTCGACACCATCCGGCGGGCACGCGACGAGGCCCGCGAGACGCTCAAGCGCGGCCTCGACCCCAATGCCAAGCGCGAGGCAGACCGCATCGAGGCGCGCGAGCAGGTCAAGGCCACGCTCGCGGCCGAGGAACGTCGCCGCGCCGAGGACGCCTCGGTGCAGGACCTCTACGACCAGTGGATCCGCGACGGTGTGCTGCGCCGGGACAGCAACGCAGCACTCAAGCGATCGTTCGAGCGGGACGTGCTGCCCACGCTCGGCGCCAAGCCCGTGCGCCTGGTGACCGAGCACGACGTGCGCGGCGTGCTCCGCGCGCTGGTGGCCCGCGGCGTCAACCGCACCGCGGTGGAGGTCCATCGCAACATCAAGCAGATGTTCCGCTGGGCCGAGAAGCGCCAGCCCTGGCGCCGCCTGCTGCAGGACGGCAATCCCGCCGAGCTGGTCGAGATCGAGAAGATCGTCGATCCCGACTACGACCTGAGCAACATCCGCTCGCGCGTGCTGAACGACGACGAGATCCGCGAGCTGCGCGACCGCTTCGAGCAAATGGCGCGCGACTACGAGGCCGCACCCGACAAGCGCCGCGCGGTGCGCCCGGTCGAGCCCGAGACGCAGGCCGCGCTGTGGCTGTGCCTGTCGACACTTTCTCGTATTGGCGAACTGCTGATGACCGAGTGGCGACATGTGGACTTCGAGGCTGGCACCTGGTTCGTGCCGAAGGAGAACGTGAAGGGCTCGCGCGGCAAGAAGCGCGATCACTTCGTCTACCTGTCGCCCTTCGCGCTTCGCCAGTTCCGCGCGCTGCAGGCACGCACCGGCAAGACGCGCTGGTGCTTCCCGGGCCGCGACGGCGAATCCCACGTGGACGTGAAGTCGGTGAGCAAGCAGGTCGGCGACCGCCAGCACCGCTTCAAGCAGCGCAAGGCGCTGCGCAACCGGCGCAACGACAACAGCCTGGTGCTGTCGGGCGGCGAGAACGGCGAGTGGACGCCGCACGATCTGCGCCGCACCGGCGCGACGATGATGCAGGCGCTGGGCGTGATGCCCGACGTGATCGACCGCTGCCAGAACCATGTGCTGGCCGGCAGCCGCGTTCGGCGCCACTACCTGAAGCACGACTACGCC
>NZ_CALRZC010000137.1:0-22368 GCF_943372545.1 Variovorax sp. YR752
ACCAACGGTGGCATGCCCCGCTTGTTCTTGGCATGCCCCCTCCGGTTCGCCAAGCCGCAGCCGGGCAGGCCACGGCGTGCCTGTGAGCCGCCGAGGAGCGGAGGGCTCGCGGCCGGCGCACGCAGAGCGCCTCGTGAACTGACTTCGCCGCGACTGTTTGAACGGAGCGAGCGAAGCTCGCGCAGTGAGTTTCGCGGCGCGGCCGCGAGCCCGAGCACCGCAGGGGAGTCGGCGCTGTGCGCCGACCGGCTCAGCGGCACGCCGTGGCCTGCCCGGCTGCGGCTTGGCCGCGCAAACCGCAACGCCGCCTAGACGACGTTCCCCTCCGCCCGCAAAGCATCATCGACCAGGCGCCGAAACTGGATCAGCGCCGAATCCATCGCCAGCGGCAGCATCGGCGCATCCGGCTTCATCGCGATGGCCTGCGCCTGCGCGGTGATCATGTCGCGGTCCTCGTTGAAGGCCTGCTCCAGGCTGGCATAGACGATGTCGGCCAGGCTCATGCCGCCCTGGTCGGTCGGCACCGCCTGCTGGAAAAAGTAGTGCGTGCTGGTCTCGGTCTCCGGCGTCAGCGTCTGGCAGGAATGCAGGCGCACGGCCAGCGGCCCGTCGCTGTCGGTGGTGCCGGTCGGGCGGCCACCGGAGTGCATCAGCAGCGTCGAGGGCAGCAGGAAGTCGTAGACGAAGTGGCGGTCGATGTTCGAATCGAAGCTTCGCATGCGCTTGTAGAAGGGCGGCGGCGGCACGTCCTTCACGTGGCGCGAAACGCGCACGCCGCGCGGCACCTTCTCGATCGTCGGGCGCGATTGCGCGATCGCCGGCGTGCCGCCCAGCGTCTTCTCGTGCACGTAGCTCAGGTGCGAGAAGTCGAGCAGGTTGTCGGCGATCAGCAGGTAGGGCGTGTCGTAGTGCAGGTAGCCGGGCTTGTAGTGCCAGTCCGGGTGCTCGCAGGAGAAGTTGTCGGGCAGCTCGGCGGTGTCGGCCTTGGCGGGGTCGCCCATCCAGACGAACACCCAGCGGTTCTTCACCGCCACGGGATAGCTGCGCACCCTGGCCTTCGGCGGCACCGTGTCGAGCCCGGGGATCTGCACGCACACGCCCTGCGCATCGAACAGCAGGCCGTGGTAGCCGCAGCGCACGCAGTCGCCCTCCTTGCGGCCCTTGGACAGCGGCGCGAGGCGGTGGCAGCAGCGGTCCTCGAGCGCGACGATCTCGCCCGCCGCCGTGCGGTGCAGCACCAGCGGCTCGCCGATCACGGTGCGAGCGAACAACCCATCGGCAGGGATCTCGTGGTCCCAGGCGACCACGTACCAGCAGTTGCGGATGAACACGGCGGCGTCCTTCGAGCGAAGCAGAAGAGCCTTCACGATAGGCGCCGCCGCCGGCGCTGTCTGTCCGCCGCGATGGGGACGGCGCGGTGCCGCCGACTCGCCCCGCCGGGTCGGGCTCAGCGCGCGCCGCGCCGCGGCGAAGGCTTCGCCAGCCGGTAGCCCAGGCTGGCCGACACCTGCGTCGCCGCATCCCGCACCGCCGCCGCCATCGGCGACGACCAGGCCGAGGGAAAGTGGTCCTGGTGGCCGAGCATGGTGATGACCAGCGCGACCTCGCCCTCGTGATCGCGCACCGGCGCGCTGAAGGCATTGACGCCGGGAATCGGCCGGCCGACCGCGCGCGTCACGCCATGGGCCTGCAGTTCGGCCTGGGCCGGGCCGCGCTCGGCGTCGAGCTGCGCCGGCGCCAGCGACGCCTGCGGCCCGCCATGGGCCAGGCCATCGAGCGCGCCACCGAGCGGGCCGCCCAGCGCCTGCAGCAAGCGCTCGCGCGGCAACGCGCCGACGAAGGCGCGGCCGGTGGCGGTGCCGAACATCGCCATCACCGTGCCGGCGCGCATTGCCACGTGCAGTGGCTGGCGCGCTTCGATGAGCCGCACGACGGTCGGCCCGAAGTTTCCCCACACCGCCAGCGCCACCGCCTGCCCCGTCGCTGCCGCCAGCGCCTCGGCCACCGGCACGGCGGCCTTGATCGGGTCGAGCTGGAACAGGCAGGTCAGGCCGATGCGCAACGCGGCCGGGCCGAGCGCGTAGCGCCCGCTGGTCGCATCCTGCTGCACCAGGCCGAGCTTGCCGTAGCTCACCAGATAGGGGTGGGCGCGCGACGGCGGCAGGCCGGCATGCGCGGCCAGATCCTTCAGCGTCATCGGCGCCGGGTGCTCGGCCATGGCCAGCAGCAGCCGGCCGCCCACCTCCACCGACTGCACGGCACGCTGTTCGCGCGGCGGTTCTTCTTCGACAGGCTTGCGCATGGAGCCAACTCTAACAAACGCATTCGCTATTGACAAATCTCATGCTCGACCGCAAACTCGTTCGCCATTCGCAAACCGGTTTGTCGACCGACGCACCCCGAGGACGCCGCCATGAACACCAAGGCCTTTGCCAGCCACGCCGATACCGAAGAGAAGAAGGTCACCTTCGAGCAGCTCTCCGAGCATGCCTGGGCCTACACCGCCGAGGGCGACCCGAACACCGGCATCGTGATCGGCGACGACGCGGTGCTGGTGGCCGACACGCAGGCCACGCCGGCGATGGCCGCCGACGTGATCCGCCGCATCCGCGAGGTCACCGACAAGCCGATCAAGTACGTGGTGCTGACCCACTACCACGCGGTGCGCGTGCTCGGCGCCAGCGCCTACCAGCCGCAGCAGATCCTGGCCAGCCAGGACACCTACGACCTGATCGTCGAGCGCGGCGAGGCCGACAAGGCCAGCGAGATCGGCCGCTTCCCGCGCCTGTTCCGCAACGTCGAGACGGTGCCTGCCGGCATGACCTGGCCGACCATCACCTTCAGCGGCAAGCTGACGCTGTGGCTGGGCAAGCTGGAAGTGCAGTTGCTGCAACTCGGCCGCGGCCACACCAAGGGCGACACCGTGGTCTGGCTGCCCGGCGAGAAGACGCTGCTGTCGGGCGACCTGGTCGAGTTCGACGCCACGCCCTATGCCGGCGACGCCTACTTCAGCGACTGGCCGCAGACGCTGCAGAACATCGCCGCGCTCAAGCCGAGCGCCCTGGTGCCCGGCCGCGGCCCGGCGCTCAAGGGCGAGGCGCAGGTGAGCAAGGGGCTGGACGTGACCCGCGCCTTCGTCTCCGACCTGTACGCCAGCGTCAAGGCCGGCGCCGCCACCGGCAAGGACCTGAAGACCGTCTACCGCGAGACCTACGCGGCGCTGAAGCCGAAGTACGGCCACTGGGTGATCTTCGACCACTGCATGCCCTTCGACGTGACACGCGCCTACGACGAGGCCACGCAATACCGCGACCCGCGCATCTGGACCGCCGAGCGCGACCGCCAGATGTGGGAGACGCTGGAGAGCTGAACCGTGCATTCGACCTTCACCTACCCGACCTTCGAGTACCGCCGGCCGCCGGAGCTGGACGCCACCCCCCCGGCACGCCGCCCGGTCGTCGTGGTCGGCGCCGGCCCGGTGGGCCTGTCTGCCGCCACCGAACTGGCACTGCGCGGCCAGCCGGTGCTGCTGCTCGACGACGACAACACCGTCAGCGTCGGCTCGCGCGGCCTGTGCTACGCCAAGCGCACGCTGGAGATCCTCGACCGCCAGGGCTGCGGCCAGCCGGTGATCGACAAGGGCGTGACCTGGAACGTCGGCCGCACCTTCTTCGACACCGAGGAGGTGTTCAGCTTCAACCTGCTGCCCGACCCCGGCCACGAGCGCCCGGGCATGGTCAATCTGCAGCAGTACTACCTTGAGCAGTACCAGGTCGACCGCGCTCGCGCGCTGCCCAACCTGGAGATGCGCTTCAAGCACAAGGTGGTGAAGGTCGAGCCGCGCGGCAGCGGCGCGACGCTGCAGGTCGAGACGCCCGACGGCACGTTCACGCTGGCCTGCGACTGGCTGGTGGTCTGCGACGGTGCGCGCAGCCCGATCCGCCGCCAGCTCGGCCTGGAGGTCGAGGGCAAGGTGTTCCAGGACCGCTTCCTGATCGCCGACGTGGTGATGAAGGCCGACTTCCCGGCCGAGCGCTGGTTCTGGTTCGACCCGCCCTTCCACCGCGGCCAGAGCGTGCTGCTGCACCGCGAGGCCGACAAC
Organism: Variovorax sp. YR752; assembly: GCF_943372545.1. Lineage (NCBI taxonomy): Bacteria > Pseudomonadati > Pseudomonadota > Betaproteobacteria > Burkholderiales > Comamonadaceae > Variovorax > Variovorax sp. YR752. The sequence goes on from NZ_CALRZC010000137.1 coordinate 4,103, forward strand.
GTCTGGCGCATCGACTTCCAGCTCGGCTGGGATGCCGACCCGGAGGAGGAGAAGAAGCCGGAGAAGGTGATCCCGCGCATCCAGGCCATGCTCGGCGCGGACCATGAGTTCGAGCTCGAATGGGTCAGCGTCTACACCTTCCAGTGCCGGCGCATGGCGAGCTTCCGCCACGGCCGCGTGCTGTTCGCCGGCGACAGCGCGCACCAGGTCAGCCCCTTCGGCGCGCGCGGCGCGAACTCCGGCATCCAGGACGCCGACAACCTCGGCTGGAAGCTGAAGGCAGTGATCGACGGTGTCGCGCCCGAAACGCTGCTCGACAGCTACAGCGACGAGCGCGGCTTCGCCGCCGACGAGAACCTGCTGAACTCGACCCGCTCGACCGACTTCATCACGCCCAAGAGCGCCGTCTCGAAGCTGTTCCGCAACGCCGTGCTGGGGCTGGCGAGCCGCCATGCCTTCGCGCGCACGCTGGTCAACTCGGGGCGACTGTCGGTGCCGACGACGCTCAGCGCCTCGCCGCTGAACACGCCCGACGCCGACAGCTTCGAAGGCTGGATGGTGCCCGGCGCGCCGCTGGACGATGCCCCCGTCGTGATGAACGGCCAGTCGCACTGGCTGCTGCGCGAACTGGGTGGCGCGGGCAACGCGGGCTTCACGCTGCTGGTCTTCGGTGACGCGGCGATCGAACTGCCCGCGCTGCCGGTGCCGCTGGCGGTGCGCCGCGTGAAGTCGCCCGGCAGCGCCGTGGTCGCGGGCGACCTGGTCGACGTCGAGGGCCATGTGGCGCGCCGGCTCGACGGCCGCCCCGGCACCGTCTACCTGCTGCGCCCCGACCAGCATGTCGCCGCGCGCTGGCGGGGCTACGATGGCACGGCCGTGCAGGCCGCGCTGCGCCGGGCCCTCGGCCTGCATTGAACCGCGAGGAACGCCTGCCATGAACACTCTGGTGACCGCACCTAACTTCGGCATCCCCGGCCAACGCCATCGTCATGCCTACACACCCGGCGACGACTTCTACGAAGCGCTGATCGACACCCACCGCGACCTCGACGACGCGCAGAGCCAGATGGTCAACGCCCGCCTGGTGCTGCTGCTGGCCAACCACATCGGCGACCTGCGCGTGCTGCGCGAGGCGCTGGCGGCGGCACGCGAAGGCGTCTGAACCCCATCCATCGAAGGAAACCATCATGCTGAAGATCGACCGCATCCACCACGTCGCCTACCGCTGCAAGGACGCCAAGGAAACCGTCGAGTGGTACGGCAGGATGCTCAAGATGGACTTCGTGCTCGCCATCGCCGAGGACCAGGTGCCCTCGACGAAGGAGCCGGACCCGTACATGCACATCTTCCTCGACGCCGGCGCCGGCAACGTGCTCGCCTTCTTCGAGCTGCCGACCAGGCCGGCCATGGGCCGCGACCCGAACACGCCGGAGTGGGTGCAGCACATCGCCTTCCGCGTGAAGGACCGCGCCACGCTGCTCGAGTACAAGGCCCACCTCGAAGCCAATGGCGTGAACGTGCTCGGCGTGACCGACCACGGCGCCTTCCACTCGATCTACTTCTTCGACCCCAGCGGCCACCGCGTCGAGCTGGCCTGCCCGGATCCCGACGAGGAGTCCATGCTCAAGCGCATGGACGCGGTGAAGTGGCAGATGCTGGAAGAGTGGAGCCAGACCAAGCGCGCGCCCAAGCACGCCGCCTTCCTGCACGAGCGCGAGTTCAAGCAGTGAGCGGCACGGCAGCGATCGACGCCACGCACGATCCGGCGCTGGCGAGCTGGGTCGAGTCGGCCAACACGGACGACGGTGACTTCACTATCCAGAACCTGCCCTTTGGTCGCTTCCGCTCGAACGCGAACGAAGACTGGCGCATCGGCGTGGCGATCGGCGACCAGGTGCTGGACCTGCGACTGGCAGGCCTCATCGATCACGCCGACATGCACCGCCTGATGGCCTTGCCGCCGGCGCAGCGGCGCGCGTTGCGCGCGGCGCTGTCGAACGGCCTGCAACGTGGCAGCGCCCAGGAGAGCGCCTGGCGGTCGGCCCTGCGCCCGATGCGCAGCGTCGAGCTCGGCCTGCCCTGCCCCATCCGCAACTACACCGACTTCTACGTCGGCATCCACCACGCCACCGCGGTGGGCAAGCTGTTCCGCCCGGACAACCCACTGCTGCCGAACTACAAGTGGGTGCCGATCGGCTACCACGGCCGGGCTTCGTCGATCATTCCCAGCGGCCAGCCGGTGCGCCGGCCTCGCGGCCAGGTGGCGGGCGATCCGGCGCCGCGGCTGGCAGCCACGCAACGACTCGACCACGAGCTGGAGCTGGGTTTCCTGATCGGTGCGGGCAATGCGCTGGGCGAGCCGATCACGATCGACGAGGCCGAACAGCACCTGTTCGGCGTGACCCTCTTCAACGACTGGTCGGCGCGCGACGTGCAGCCCTGGGAGTACCAGCCGCTCGGCCCCTTCCTGGCGAAGAACTTCGCCAGCACCGTCTCGCCGTGGATCGTGACCATGGAAGCGCTGGCGCCGTTCCGTGCATCGTTCGCGCACCCCGAGGGCGATCCGCAGCCGCTGCCCTATCTCGATGGCGCCGCCAACCGTGCCGCCGGCGCGCTCGACATCCAGCTCGAGGTGCGGCTGCAGACCGCCGCGATGCGCGAGGCCGGCCTGCCGCCCACGATCATCTCGCGCAGCAACGCCGCCGAAGCGGCCTACTGGACGGCCGCGCAGCTGGTTGCGCACCACACCGTCAACGGCTGCAACCTGCAAAGCGGCGACCTGCTCGGCTCGGGCACGCTGTCCGGCCCGCGGCCGGGCGAGTCGGGCTCGATGCTCGAGCTCAGCGCCGGTGGCAAGCAGCCGATCACGCTGCCCAACGGCGAGCAGCGGACCTTCCTCGAGGATGGCGATACGCTGATCCTCGCCGGCCACTGCGAGCGCGCCGGCGCGCGGCGCATCGGCTTCGGCCTGTGCAGCGGCACGGTGCTGCCAGCGGCCTGAGGCCGCATCCGCTCAGGGCGCGTCGGCCACGCGCTCCAGCAAGGCCATCAGCTGCTTGCGCTCGGCCGCGCTCAGCCGCTTCGCCAGGCGCGCCTCGTAGGCGTCGAGCCGCTCGCGCAGCGTGTCCAGCATCGAGCGGCCGGAGGCCGTCAGCACCAGCGAGTAGCGGCGCCGGTCGCCGGCCACGTCCATGCGGCGGATGAAGCCGGCCGCTTCGAGCGCATCGATCAGCTTCATCACGCTGGGCCCGGCCACGTTGAGCCGGCGCGCCAGCGCGGCCTGGTTGATGTCGGCCTCCATCGCGATGATCGACAGCGCGGTCAGCCGCGCCGGCGAGAGCTCCAGCGGGCCGAGCATCTCGAAGAACAGGTCGTAGGCATGCACCTGGGCACGGCGCAAGGTGTAGCCCAGCGAATCGCGCTGGAAGTCGAAGCGTTCGAGCGGATCGGCGTCTTCGGCGGCCCTGCGCTTGGCGGCCGGTGCGGTCTTCTTGGCGATGGGCATGGTGGCGCCGATTGTAGGAACGCGCTTCAGCCGCCTTCGCCCTCGTGCAGCACGAAGCAGGCCTGCCGGCGCACGATGCGCCAGACGCCGTCGTCGCCGCGGCGCAAGCGGTCGTCGAACTCGCCGATGCGCCGCGGCCCATGCACCGGGCGGCCGGACGGCCCTTCGGCATCGGATCTCTGGCCGCTCCACAGCAGCACCGTGCTCAGCGCCGTGGCCTGCCCATCGGCCAGCAGATCGACCACCGTGCCGGCCACCAGGTGGCGCGTCAGCCGGTCGGCCGGCCGCTCGCGGTAGGCCGCCAGGATGGCATCGCGGCCGCGCAACCAGCCGCCGCCGGGGCGCTGCAGTTCGGCGTCCTCGGTGAACAGCGCGGCGAAGGCCTCGTGCTGCTGCAGGTCGGCCAGGCGCGCGGCACGCGCGATGGTGTCGCAGCAGCCGGCGATCGCTACGGCGCGCTGCAGTTCGGCGTCGTTCATCTTGTTGCGGGGGCGTCTTGCAGCCACGCCAGCAACGCCTCGCCCACCGCCTGCGGCTGCTCCATCGTGCTCATGTGGCCGCAGTGATCGATCACCGCCAGCCGCGCGGCACGGATGCGCGCGGCCATCTGCTCGTGGCGGGCCAGCGTGCTCCAGGCGTCCTCGCGGCCGCATAGCACCAGCGTCGGGCAGGCAATCGCGTCGAGCACCGCGCCGGCATCGGGCCGCTGCATCAGCGCCTGCTGCTGCGCGGCGAAGCGCTGCGGCGACTGGCGCGCCACCATGTCGAGCACGGCCTCGTGCACCGGCGTGCCCAGGCGCTGCGGGTGCAGCATGCCCGGCGCCCAGCGCTCACCCATCGCGCGCATGCCCTCGCGCCGCGCCAGCTCCACCAGCGCCAGCCGCTGCGCACATTCCTGCACGCCGGCCTCGCCCTCGGGCAGCGGGTGCCAGCCGGTGTCGAGCAGCGCCAGGCGCAACACACGCTGCGGCGCGCGGCGCATCACCTCGAGCGCAATGCGCCCGCCCAGCGAGTGGCCGGCGAGCGCGAACTGCTGCGCCGGCGCATCGCGCAGCAGCGCGTCGGCCATCGCGACTATGCTTTCATGGCCGCCGCCTTCGGCCACCCACGGGCGGGCATGTCCGGACAGCGCCGGCAGCAGCGGTGCCCAGCATTCCGCATCGCAGGCCAGGCCGGGCACGAGGACGAGACAGGGTCGCGGGTCGGCGCTCATCGCTCGGATTCGTTCATTAGCATGGCTATCGATTATAGGTCGCGGCCGCTGCGCTCGAGCCGGTAGGCGAGCTGCGCGCGGCTGAGCCCGAGCCGGCGCGCGGCGGCCGAGAGATTGCCACCTTCGGCCTCGACTGCCTCGCGCAACAGGCGCGCTTCCAGCTCGGGCAGCGGCAGGGCCTCGCGGCCCAGCGTGGACTGCAGGTGCTGCAGCAGGTTGGGCACATCGTCGCCGGCGCGCGGCGCGAGCGCACCGTGCGCGCCGATCGCCAGCAGCGTCTCCTCGGACAGCTGCTCGCGGCGGAACATGTGGCGCACGTCGATCGGTGTGCCCTCTTCGGCGCTGATCACGCCGCGCTCGACCAGGTTCTGCAGTTCGCGGATGTTGCCCGGGAAGCCGTAGTGCAGCAGCGCCCGCACCGCCCGTGGCGTGAAGCCGGTGACGCGGCGGCCGTGGCGTGCCGCCTCGCGGCGCAGGAAGTGGTTCATCAGCAGCGGGATGTCGTCGCGGCGGTCGCGCAGCGGCGGCAGGTGGATCGGGTAGACGTTGAGGCGGAAGAACAGGTCCTCGCGGAAGCGCCCGGCACGCACCTCGGCCTGCAGGTCGACATTGGTGGCAGCGACCACGCGAACGTCCACCTTCACGGTGCGACTGCCGCCGACGCGTTCGATCTCGCTCTCCTGCAGCGCACGCAGCAACTTGCCCTGGCTGACCAGGCTGAGCGTGCCGATCTCGTCGAGGAACAGCGTGCCGCCGTCGGCGCGCTCGAAGCGCCCCGGGCGCGACACGCTCGCGCCGGTGAAGGCGCCGCGCTCCACGCCGAACAGCTCGCTCTCGATCAGCGTCTCCGGGATGGCCGCGCAGTTGACCGCGACAAAGGGCTGCGCCGAGCGGCTGCTGACGCGGTGCAGCCGCCGTGCGAACACCTCCTTGCCGACGCCCGATTCGCCAGTGAACAGCACGGTGGCCTGGGTGCGCGCCACGCGGTCGAGCTGATGGCAGGCCGACGCGAAGGCGGACGAAGCGCCGACGATCTCGTGCGGGTCGGCGCCAGCCGCCGCCAGCGGCGGCTCGGCAGGCGCGGCCTGCGGCAGCGGGTCCGGCGCCGCCAGGCTGCGGAAGTCCTGCGCCTGCAGGTAACGCAGGTCCTCGCTGACGTCACCCCAGGCCGCGGCGTGGCGGCCGACCACGCGGCAGACGCTCCCGCCCATCGAGCGGCACTCGATCTCGCGGAACACCACCAGCTGCCCGAACAGGCTGGTCACGTAGCCGGTCGCATAACCCACCTGTGACCAGCAGGCCGGCTCGGTGCCGATGCCGTAGGCGCCGATGTGTTCGTCGTCCTCGCTGGCATGCTCCCAGAGGAACTCGCCTTCGTAGGTGCCGCGGTCGATGTCGAACTCGAAGGACAGCGGCGTCACCTTCACCACCCCTTCGAGCGCGTGCAGGCGCGTGCCGGCCATGAACACCGAGGCAGCGTCGCCGTCGGGCCAGCGCTCGCGCACGAGCTGCGCGTCGCGCGCGCCGCTGACGTAGCCGGCGCGCGTCAGCAGGCCGCGCGCACGCTCCAGCCCGAGCGTGTCGATCAACTCGCGGCGCAGGTGCCCCATCGCCGAGCTGTGGATCAGCAGCATGCGCTGGTCGTTCATCCAGATGCGGCCGTCGCCGGGCGAGAAGAACAGCGACTCGGTCAGGTCGGCCAGCGTCGGCGGCAGGCCGCGGCTCGGGTCGAAGTTGGAGCTGTCGCCGCGGCGCAGCACGGCGCCGCTCTGGCGGGCCATCTCGGCCAGGGAGATGCGGGGCGACTTGGACATCGGCTTCCTCAATTGATCAAGCGGCGGCGTGCGAGTTTGCCTTGATTTTCTTGATTTGCGTAAAGCCGATTCAGCACTGACGCCCCCGCAACGGCCCCGAAACGGGGTCCGGGAAAGTCCGGAGAAGGCCCCTCCTGTTCCCTCGTGACGGCGCCGCGTGCCAGCACCCGCACCGAGCCCGCGGCACATCGCGTGGCACGTGCATTGCCCTTCCAACCGGCGACGGCTCGTGGTTTCCCCCAGGGAGCAACGACTGTCGGCAACAACACTCAGCTCGTATTATCACTAGCCTGGCTAATGATCAGCCAAGGTCCATGAATTCGACCCTCGGACGGAGCAACAACGTGGCACAGACAAGCTTCCTGAACCCCACCGCCTGGCGCGAACACCTGTACAGCAACGGCTGGCGTGCCGCCGGTGCCGCCACCGACATCATCGAGCCGGCCACCGGCCAGGTGCTGGCGCGCTGCGGCCTGGCCCAGGCGCCCGACGTGGCACCGGCTGCACGCAGTGCCGCCGCCGCGCAGGCTGCCTGGGCGGCCACGCCGCCGCGCGAGCGTGCCGCCGTGTTCCTGCGCGCCGCCGCGCTGCTGCAGCAGCACTTCGACGAGCTGGCGCTGTGGGTCACCCGCGAGACCGGCGCCATCCTGCCCAAGGGCCAGCACGAGATTCGCGAGGCCATCACCTTCTGCCACGTCGCGGCGGCGATGCCGATGCAGCCGCAGGGTCAGGTGCTGCCCAGCGTGCCGGGGCGCCTGAGCATCGCGCGGCGCGTACCGCTCGGCGTGGTCGGCGTGATCTCGCCGTTCAACTTCCCGCTGATCCTGACGCTGCGCGTGGTGGCGCCGGCGCTGGCCGCCGGCAACGCCGTGCTGGTCAAGCCCGACGCGCGCACGCCCGTCTCCGGCGGCTACTTGCTGGCTCAGCTGTTCGAGGCGGCCGGCCTGCCCGCCGGCGTGCTGCACGTGCTGCCCGGCGGCGCCGAGGTCGGCGAAGCGCTGGTCGGCGAACCGGCGGTGCAGATGATCTCGTTCACCGGCTCGGCGACCGCCGGCCGGCGCGTCGGCGAACTGGCCGCGCGGCAGCTGAAGAAGGTGTCGCTCGAGCTCGGCGGCACCAACTCGCTGGTCATCCTCGACGACGCCGACATCGACCTCGCCGCCGGCAACGCCGCCTGGGGCGCCTGGCTGCATTCGGGCCAGATCTGCATGGCCACCAACCGCGTGATCGTGCACGAGTCGATCGTCGGCGCGCTGGCCGAGCGCCTGGTCGGCAAGGCGACGCACCTGCCGGTGGGCGACGGCGCGAGCGGCCAGGTGGCCCTGGGGCCGCTGATCGATGCCCGCCAGCGCGACCGCGTGCATGCGGTGGTGCAGGACAGCGTGAAGGCCGGCGCCCGGCTGCTGGCCGGCGGCACCTACGACGGGCTGTTCTACAAGCCCACCGTGCTGGCCGACGTCAAGCCCGGCATGCGCTGCCACGACGAGGAGGTGTTCGGCCCGGTGCTGAACCTCATCAGCTTCCGCACCGACGACGAGGCCGTGGCACTGGCCAACGACCACGCCGGCGGCCTGGCCGCCGCGGTGATCTCGCGCTCGGTCGGCCGCGCGATGGCAGTGGCGCAGCGGCTGCGCGCCGGCATGGTCCACGTCAACGACCAGACGGTCAACGACGACGCCACCAACCCCTTCGGCGGCCCCGGCGTCGCCGGCAACGGCAACGTGCATGGCGGCCCGGCGGATTGGGAAGCCTTCACCACCTGGCAGTGGCTGACCGTGAAGGACACGGCACCGCAGTACCCGTTCTGATTCCGCGCATCCAAACACCTCCTCGAACTGCACCATGAACCTTCAAGACAAGACCGTCGTCGTCACCGGCGCCAGCTCGGGCATCGGCGCCGAGACGGCCCGACTGCTGCGCTTCCACGGCGCGCATGTGATCGGCGTCGACCGCAACGAGCCCATGCTGACGCTGGACGGCTTCGTCAAGGCCGACCTGTCCGAGGCGGCAGCAATCGATGCCGCAGTGAAGCAACTACCCGAGCGCATCGACGCGCTGTGCAACATCGCCGGCGTGCCGGGCACCGCGCCGGTCGGGCTGGTCGCGCGGGTCAACTACCTCGGGCTGCGCCACCTGTGCGAACGCATCGTCGAGCGCATGCCCGCCGGTGGTTCGATCGTCAACGTGTCGTCCATCCTCGGTCACTTCTATGCGCAGCGACTGGAGACGCACAAGGCGCTGGCGGAAGTCGCCGGCTTCGAGGGCGGCCTGGCCTGGCTGGCGCGCCACCCGGTCGAGCAGGCCGGCTGCTACGAGTACTTCAAGGAAGCGCTGATCGTCTGGACGATGCAGCGCTCGCGCGAGTGGTTCATGCAGCGCAGCGTGCGCATGAACTGCGTCGCGCCGGGGCCGGTGTTCACGCCGATCCTCGGCGAGTTCGTCGCGCAGCTCGGCCAGGAGCGCGTCGAGGCGGATGCGCACCGCATCAAGCGGCCGGGTCTGGCCGACGAGATCGCGCCGGCCATCGCCTTCCTGTGCGACGACGCCTCGCGCTGGATCAGCGGCGTGAACCTGCCGGTCGACGGCGGCTTCGCGGCGACCTACCTCTGAGCCGGATCGCCGCCTCGCGCGGCGACACAGAACACCACAACAGGAGACAAGCATGTTGAACCACTTCAGGCGCCTCGGCGTCGCCGCGCTGCTGGCCGCTGCGGCGGCCGCGGCGCACGCCGAGCTGACGATCGGTGTGAGCCTGTCGCTGACCGGTCCGCTGTCGTCGCTGGGCCTGCCGCAGAAGGCCTCGCTGGCCCTGTGGCCCGAGCGCATCGCCGGCGAGCCGGTGAAGCTGATCGTGCTCGACGATGCATCGGACACCACCGGCGCCGTCAGGAACGCGCGCAAGTTCGTCGACGAGAACAAGGTCGACCTGATCCTCGGCTCGTCCGGCGTGCCGGGCGTGTTCGCGATCGCGCCGGTGGCGGCCGAAGCGAAGACGGTGCAACTCGCATTCGCGCCCGCACCACGCCCCGGCGGCGCGACCGACTGGACCTTCCCGCTGGCGCAGCCGGTGCCGCTGATGGCGGACGTGCTGGCCTCGCGCATGGTCGCGGACAAGGTGCGGCGCGTGGCCTTCCTCGGCTGGAGCGAGGGTTACGGCGAGATGTGGCTGCAGGCCTTCACGGCATCGGCCAGGAAGGCCGGCCTGGAGATCGTCGCGACGGAGCGTTTCGCGCCGATGGACACCGCGATCACCGCCCAGGCGCTGAAGGTGATGGCGGCCAAGCCCGACGCCGTGCTGCTGGTCGCCGCCGGCTCGGCCGCGGCGATGCCGCAGATCAATCTCAAGGAGCGCGGCTGGCGTGGGCCTGTCTATCACACGCACGGCTCGGGCTCGCCGGATCTGGTGCGCGTCGGCGGCAAGGCCATGGAGGGCGCGATCCTGCCGGCCGGGCCGGTGCTGGTGGCCGAACAGCTCGATCCGGGCAGCCCGATCCGGCCGGTGGCGCTGGACTACGTGACCCGCTTCGAGAAGCTGCACGGCGCGAACTCGCGCACCCAGTTCGGCGCCCATGCCTTCGATGCGCTCAAGGTGCTCGAGCGCATCGTGCCGGTGGCAGCCAAGCGCGCCAGGCCGGGCAGCGCGGCGTTCCGCCAGGCGCTGCGCGACGCGCTGGAGAGCGAGAAGGAGATCGCCGTCTCGCATGGCGTCCTGAACTACACGCCGGCCGATCACCTCGGCTTCGACCCGCGCGGCGTCGTGATGCTGCGCATCGACCAGGGCAGCTTCAGGCTGGATTCCGGCGCCGCGCCCAAGCCCTGAGCGCGCGGCAGCACAACAACCTCACAAGGAGACACACCATGATCCAACGCACCGCCCTTGCGGCTGCAGCACTGCTCGCGCTCGCGCCCGCAGCTCACGCTTTCGAGATCGAGACCCCCGACCCGGACCTGAAGGTCCGCCTCGACCTGACGCCGAAGTTCAGCCTCGGCTACCGGCTGAAGGACCCGTCGGCCGCGCTGTCGCGGCTGGACGTGGCGGTCGACCCCGGCACCGTCAACGAGGACGACGGCAACAACAACTTCCGCAAGGGCCTGATCTCGCGGCGCTTCGACCTGCTCACCGAGCTGGACGTCTCGGCACCGAACTACGGCGGCCGCATCAGCGGCACCGCCTGGCACGACGGCGCCTACCTCGGCCGCAGCGACTACCAGGGCAGCGCGCTGTACGCCGCCGGCAACCCGCTCGGGCCGGTGGTCAGCACCTCGAACAACAACTTCGGCCAGGACGCCAACGAGTTCCTGCCCTCCACCCGCCGCCAGCACGGCCGCGGCGGCGAACTGCTCGACGCCTTCGTCTACCTGAAGGGTGACGTCGCCGGGATGAAGGCCAACCTGCGCGTCGGCAAGCACACGCTGCAATGGGGCGAGAGCCTGTTCTTCGGCCAGAACGGAATCGCCAACGCGCAGGGGCCGGTGGACATCGCGCGCATCGTCTCGGTGCCGGGCTGGCAGTTCAAGGAGGTGCTGCTGCCGGTCGAGCAGGTCTCGGGCACGCTGCGCCTGGCCGAGGGCCTGCAACTCGGCGCCTACTACCAGTTCAAGTGGCGCAAGAGCAAGCTGCCCGGCGTCGGCAGCTACTTCTCGAACCAGGACTACATCGGCGGCGGGCGCGTCAACTTCGGCCAGGCGCCGGACGGCTCGCCGATCGAGCTGCCGGTCGACACGGCTGCCGACAACCAGCCGAAGAACAGCGGCCAGGGCGGCGTGCAGCTGCGCTGGAGCCCGACCGGCGGCGACTACGAGTACGGCCTGTACGCGGTGCAGTACCACGACAAGACCCCCAGCGGCCTGGTGTTCGACTTCACGCAGGGCCATGTGCGCGTGGCCTACGCGAAGAACATCCGCGCGTTCGGTGCCAGCGTCACCTCGTCGATCGGCCAGCTGAACTGGGCGCTGGAAGGCTCGGTGCGCCAGAACACGCCGCTGAACAGCGACCCGGCGGTGATCGGCGGGCCGAGCCCGGTGCTGGCCTGCGACACCGGCGACGACACGCCCTGCTATGCCGTGGGCAACACCGCGCACCTGCAGCTCTCGGGCATCTACGTGCTGCAGCCCTCGGCGCTGTGGCAGGGCGGCGCGCTGCTCGGCGAGATCGCCTACAACCGGCGGCTGAAGATCACGCGCGACATCTTCGCCGCGGCTGACGGCAGCAGCCAGGGCATCGGCGGGCTCGACCCGAACACCACCAAGGGCGCGTTCGCGATGCGCGTGCTGTTCGAGCCGAGCTACTTCCAGGTGGCCAGCGGGCTCGACCTGTCGGTGCCGATCGGCGTGGGCTACAACTTCGGCGGTCGCTCCTCCGCGATCGGCAACTTCGCCGGCGGCGTCTCCGACGGCGGCGACTGGACCATCGGCGTGAAGGCCCGCTACCAGAACGCCTGGAACTTCTCGCTCACCTACAACGACTTCTTCGGCAAGGCGCGCACCTTCACCGAGACGCTGGTGCAGGGCACCGGCTCACCGCGCCAGCTGAGCTTCGGCCAGACGCTGAGCGACCGCGCCTACGTCGCCTTCAGCGCGTCGACCACCTTCTGAAGATCACACGGAGACACCCCATGAAACGCACCCTGCTGGCGGCCGCCTGTGCCGCCCTCCTTCCGCTGGCCGCCTCGGCCGCCGTCACGGCCGAAGAAGCCGCCAAGCTCAAGACCACGCTGACGCCGCTGGGCGCCGAACGCGGCGCCAATCCGGACGGCAGCATCCCGGCCTGGGACGGCGGCCTGACCAAGCCGGCGGCCGGCTACAAGAACGGCCAGCCGCGGCCCGACCCGTACCCGGCCGACAAGCCGCTGCTGCAGATCAACGCGAAGAACATGGATCAGCACGCGGCGAAGCTGAGCGACGGCGTCAAGGCGCTGATGAAGAAGTACCCGGACTTCCGCATCGACGTCTACCCGACGCGCCGCAGCGGCGCCGCGCCGCAGCACATCTACGACAACACCTTCAAGAATGCGACGCGCGCCAAGCTGGTCGACAACGGCCAGGGCGTCGAGGGTGCGTTCGGCGGCATCCCGTTCCCGATCCCGAAGGACGCCTACGAGGTCATCCTCAACCACCGCATGGCCTGGCTGGGCGTGAACACGCAGACGCCGCTGCGCGTGTGGGTGATGACCGCCGACGGCAAGCGCACGATGGCCTCGGGCGGCACGCAGACCTTCCGCCGCGTCATCCACGACCCGGAGCTCACGCCGGAGAAGTTCGACGGCTACTACGCACTGGGCAAGTTCGCCGCCACCGAGCCCGGCTCGAAGGCCGGCGAGGCCATCCTCGCGCACGACGGCCTGAACGCCAGCGCGCCGCGCGGCCTGTGGCAGTACCTGGTCGGCCAGCGCCGCGTGCGCAAGGCGCCTTCGGTGGGCTACGACACGCCCGACGCGGTGACCAGCGGCATCGGCCTGTTCGACGAGGCCTTCAACCTGTTCGGCCCGATCGACAAGCACGAGCTCAAGCTGGTCGGCAAGAAGGAGCTCTACATCCCCTACAACAACAACCGCGCGGCGCTGGCCAAGGTGGCCGACCTGGTCACCCCGAACACGCTCAACCCGGGCCTGGTGCGCTGGGAACTGCACCGCGTGTGGGAGGTGGAGGCGACGCTGGCGGCCGGCAAGCGCCACGTCGCGGCCAAGCGCAAGTACTACATCGACGAGGACACCTGGCAGATCATCCTGTTCGACGGCTGGGACGCCAAGGGCGAACTCTGGCGCACCAACTACACGCTGACGCTGACCGCGCCGGACATTCCCGCGGTGCTGGGCAACATCTTCTGGGGCGGCTACGACATGCAGACCGGCGCCTACTACCTGAACATGGCGACCAACGAGCTGCCGACGCAAGTCAAGGTGCTGCCCAAGCTGGAGCGCAGCTTCTTCAGCCCCGAGGAACTGGCCAACGAGAGCACGCGGTGAAGCGGCGCCGACTGCTTGCCGGCGCGGGCCTCGCGCTGGCCACGGCGCGTGCCCCGGCCGCCGCGCCTGCGGCGCTGCCGGCGGTGTTGCAGCAACCGGCGCTGCTCACGCCGCTAGCGCCGCGCGCGGCGCTGCTCGCCGCGGCACGCGCCGGGCGGCGCATCGTCGTCGCCGGCGAGCGCGGCATCGTGCTGAGCAGCGACGACGACGGCCAGACCTGGGCACAGTCGCGCGTGCCGGTGCAGGCCAGCCTGACGGCGCTGACCTTCGCCGACGAGCGCCGCGGCTGGGCCGCCGGGCACTTCGGCGTGCTGCTGCGCACCGAGGACGCCGGCGCCAGCTGGTCGCTGCAGCTCGACGGCGTGCGCGCCGCGCAACTGGCGCTGCAGGGCGCGGCCGACGAAGCGCAGCGCCGTGCCGCGCAGCGCAAGGTCGACGAGGGCGCGGACAAGCCCTGGTTCGACCTCGCGCTGGGCGGCGGCGCGCTGCTGGCCGTCGGCGCCTACGGCCTGGCGCTGGAGTGGCGCGACGGCGCGGCGCCGCAGAGCTTCGCGCAGCGCCTGCCGAACCCGCGGCAGCTGCACCTGTACGGCGTGCGCCGTGCCGGCGATCGCATCTTCATCGCCGGCGAGCAGGGGCTGCTGCTGCGCTCGAGCGACGGCGGCGCCAGCTTCGAGGCGCTGGCCTCGCCCTACAAGGGCAGCTTCTTCGGTGTGCTGATCACCGCGAGCGGCGCCGTACTCGCCTACGGCCTGCGCGGCAACATCTTCCGCTCCGCCGACGGCGGCAACCGCTGGACGCCGGTGGCCAACCCGGTGCCGGTGGGCATCTCCGCCGGCGTGCAGCGCAGCGACGGCCGCATCGTGCTGGCGGCGCAGAACGGCGACCTGCTGACCAGCCGCGACGATGGCCAGAGCTTCCAGCGCGACGCCGCCACGCCGCCCTTCCCCGCCGCCGCCCTGGCCGCCACCGACGGCGGCCCGATCGTGCTGGCCGGCCTGCGCGGCGTGAAGCGCCACGCGGCGGCCTGACCCGTCCGCCTGATTGCACAGAGACCCCGACGTGACCCCGACCCCCGACGACACCGCGCAGCCGGTGATCCGCGAGCTGCAGGACTTCGACACCGCCAGCGGCTCGGCCGCCGAGCGGCTGTTCTTCAACCACCGGCCCTGGGTGCTGGCGATCTGCCTGCTGATCACGCTGCTGCTGGGCTGGCAGGCGCTGGGCCTGCAGCTCACCGCGAGCTTCGAGAAGACCATCCCCGCCAAGCACCCGTACATCGCCAACTACCTGGCCCACAAGGCCCAGCTGGCCGGTGGCGGCAATGCGCTGCGCATCGCGGTGGAAGCGAAGGGCGGCAACATCTTCGACAAGGACTACCTCGAGACGCTGCGCCAGCTCAACGACGAGATCTTCCTGCTGCCCGGCGTCGACCGGCCGTTCATGAAGTCGCTGTGGACCGCCAACACACGCTGGGTCGCCGTCACCGAGGACGGCCTGGACGGCGACACGGTGATCAGCGACCGCTATGACGGCAGCCCGCAGGCGATGGCCGAGCTGCGCGCCAACGTCGAGCGCTCGGGCGAGATCGGCCAGCTGGTGGCGGCCGACTTCGGCTCGAGCATCGTCTACGTGCCGCTGCTCGACACCGACCCGCGCACCGGCGCGCCGCTGGACTACGGCGAACTCGGCCGGCGCATCGAGGAGCTGCGCACGAAGTACCAGGGCGAGCGCATCGGCATCCACGTGATCGGCTTCGCCAAGGTGATCGGCGACCTGATGGAAGGCGTGCGCCAGGTGCTCGGCTTCTTCGTGCTGGCGCTGGTGATCTGCGCCGGCGTGCTGTATGCCTACACACGCTGCGTGCGCTCGACGCTGATCGTGGTGGCCTGCTCGCTGATCGCGGTGGTGTGGCAGTTCGGGCTGCTGAGCAGCGCCGGCTACGCGCTCGATCCGTACTCGGTGCTGGTGCCCTTCCTGGTGTTCGCCATCGGCATGAGCCACGGCGCGCAGAAGATGAACGGCATCCTGCAGGACGTGGGCCGCGGCACGCACCGCGTGGTGGCGGCGCGCTACACCTTCCGCCGGCTGTTCGTCGCCGGGCTCACCGCGCTGCTGTGCGATGCCGTTGGCTTCGCGGTGCTGGCGCTGATCGCGATCCGCGTGATCCAGGACCTGGCGGTGATCGCCAGCATCGGCGTCGCGGTGCTGATCTTCACGAACCTCGTGCTGCTGCCGGTGCTGCTGTCCTACGTCGGCGTCAGCGCCAAGGCGGCCGAGCGCAGCCTGCGCCAGGAACAGGGCGGCGAGCTGCGCGGCGGCTGGGCCTTCCTGGCCAGCTTCACGCAGCGCGGCCCGGCGCTGGCCGCCTGCGGCATTGCCGCGCTGGTGCTGGCCGGCGCCACCGCGCTGAGCCTGCAGCTGAAGGTCGGCGACCTCGATGCCGGCGCACCCGAGCTGCGCCCCGACTCGCGCTACAACCGCGACAACGCCTACCTCGCCAGGCACTACGCGGCCAGCACCGACATCCTGACCGTGATGGTGACGACGCCCGACGACCAGTGCACACGCTACGCGACGCTGTCTCAGGTCGACGCGCTGGCCTGGCGGCTGCAGCAGCTGCCCGGCGTCGAGGGCACGCAGTCGATGGCCGGCCTGGCCCGGCTGGCGATGGTCGGCTACAACGAGGGTCAGTTCAGGTGGTACGAACTGATCGCCAACGACCAGGCGCTCGGCGGCGTGCAGGCGCAGGCGCCGCGCGAGCTGTTCGACAAGGCCTGCTCGTTCCTCTCGCTGTACGTCTACCTGAAGGACCACAAGGCCGACACGCTGGACCGCGTCATCGCCGAGGCCGAGGCCTTCATCGCCGCGCAGCCCGCGTCGGACGCCCGCTTCCTGCTCGCCGCCGGCTCGGCCGGCATCGATGCCGCCACCAACATCGTCGTGCGCCAGGCGATGCGCGAGATGCTGCTGTGGGTCTACGGCGCGGTGCTGCTGCTGTGCTGGCTGACCTTCCGCTCGTGGCGCGCGACCGTCGTCGCCGTACTGCCGCTGCTGCTGACCTCGATGCTCTGCGAAGCGCTGATGGTGCTGCTGGGCATGGGCGTCAAGGTGGCGACGCTGCCGGTGATCGCGCTGGGCGTGGGCATCGGCGTCGACTACGCGCTGTACGTGCTGGCGGTGATGCTGCAGCGCCTGCGCGCCGGCGACAGCATCGACGCGGCCTACCGCGCCGCGCTGCGCTTCACCGGCCGCGTGGTGCTGCTCACCGGCCTGACACTCGCGCTGGCGGTCGGCACCTGGTTCTTCAGCCCGATCAAGTTCCAGGCCGACATGGGCATCCTGCTCGCCTTCATGTTCCTGTGGAACATGGTCGGCGCGCTGGTGCTGCTGCCCGCGCTCGCCCGCTTCCTGCTGCGCCCGCTGGTGCGCAGCGCTGCCCCCTCCTCACCGCACGACGAACATGCCGCAACAGCCCAGATCGCCTGACCCCCTCTCACTGCGCCGCATCGCGGCCGGCGAACTGATCGGCTCGCACGAGGGCGACGGCACGCACGCCTGGCGCGGCATCCGCTACGCTGCCGCGCCCATCGGCGCGCTGCGCTGGCGCGCACCGCAACCGCCGGCGCCGTGGACGGGCTGCTTCGAGGCGCTGGCGCACGGGCCGATCGCGCCGCAGATCGCCGGGCTGCTCGCACCGGTGCCGCCCGCGCAGCATGGCCGCGTCGTCGGCGACGAGGACTGCCTGTTCCTCAACGTGTTCGCGCCGGCCTGCGCGCCGGATGCCGTGCCGCAGGGCACGCAGCGCCGCCCGGTGATGGTGTGGATCCATGGCGGGGCGAACGCGGTCGGCAGCGCCTCGAGCTACGACGTGGCGCGCAAGCTGGCGGCGCAGGACGGCGTGGTGGTCGTCACCGTCAACTACCGGCTCGGCGTGCTGGGCTGGTTCACCCACCCTGCGCTGCATCAGGCAGATGGCGCGACAGCGCAGGAGCGCTCGGGCAACTTCGGTCTGCTCGACCTGATCGCCGCGTTGCACTGGGTGCAGGAGCACATCGCGGCCTTCGGCGGCGACCCGCAGCGCGTGACGATCTTCGGCGAGTCGGCCGGCGGGCAGAACGTGATGCTGCTGCTGGCCAGCCCGCTGGCCGCCGGCCTGTTCCACCGCGCCATCGCACAGTCGCCGGTGGCGGAGAGCTTCAGCCTCGACGAGGCGGTGCAAGGCATCGACTCGCCACTGGACAGCCGCCGCTGCGGCTCGCTCGAGGTCAGCGCGCGGCTGTGGCACGCGGCCGGGCGCAGCGCCGACGTGTGCGCCGCGCACGACGCGCTGAAGCAGCAGCCCGCGCAGGACGTGGCCGGCTTCCTGCGCGCGCTGACGCCGGCGCAGCTGATCGCGGTGCACGCGCCATGCAGCGTCGGCATCTACCTCGCGCCGCGGGCCGCGCGCGACGGCGTGGTGCTGCCCGTCGAGCCGCTGCCCGAGCTGTTCGCCTCCGGCACCTGGAACCGCGTGCCGGTGATCCTCGGCAGCAACCGCGACGAGGTGCGCACCTTCCTGGCCGACAAGCCAGAGCACTCGCGGCTGCTGTTCGGCAAGATGCCGCTGCTGCGCGACCGCCCGGCCTACCTGGCAGAGTCGCGCTTCCAGTCGGACGCCTGGCGCGCCGTGCATGTGGACACGCCGGCCGACGCGATGCTGGCCGGCGGCCATGCCGATGTCTGGAGCTACCGCTTCGACTGGGACGAGGCGCCGGCGATCCCGTTCA